>CAYOQW010000024.1:0-9932 GCA_964406175.1 uncultured Candidatus Saccharibacteria bacterium | reverse complement strand
GATGACCAGCTCGCCCATACCGAGCACTGAGATCAGGGGCACGTGTCCCGACAGGACGGTTATGACCCCGTCTACTGTCGGTATCGTGACCTGGACGATCTTGTCGGTATCCAGGACGATACCTTCGACGCTCGTGATGGTAATAGTGATCATAGTACTAGGCCTCTACGCTCTGTTTGACTTCGTCGATGCCGCCCTTCATGTAGAAGTTGTCTTCCGGGATGTGGTCCAGTTTGCCGTCCAGGATCTCACCGAAACCGGCGATAGTATCCGGAAGTTTGACGTACTTGCCGGCCCGGCCGGTGAACTGCTCAGCCACGAACATGGGCTGGCTGAGAAATTTCTGGATCTTGCGAGCCCGGGAAACGATGAGCTTGTCCTCGTCCGAAAGTTCGTCCACGCCGAGGATGGCGATGATGTCCTGGAGGTCCTGATACCGCTGGAGAACTTCCTGCACCTTGCGGGCGACCCGATAGTGTTCCTTGCCCACGATGATGGGGTCGAGTGCACGGGAGGAGGAGGAAAGCGGATCTACGGCCGGGTAGATACCCTGCTCAGAGATGGCACGGGACAGGGTGATGGAAGAATCGAGGTGAGCAAAGGTCGTGAGAGGTGCAGGATCGGTGTAGTCGTCAGCAGGGACATAGATGGCCTGGAGCGAGGTAATCGAGCCCTTGTGGGTGGAGGTGATGCGTTCCTGGAGGTCTCCCATTTCCTTGGCCAGGGTCGGCTGATAGCCGACGGCTGACGGGATACGGCCCAGCAGTGCTGACACTTCAGAGCCCGCCTGGGTGAAACGGAAGATATTGTCGATGAACATGAGGACATCCTGGCCCTGGTCGCGGAAGTACTCGGCAATGGTCAGGCCGGTCAGAGCGACGCGGAGGCGTACCCCCGGCGGCTCATTCATCTGACCGAAAACCAGTGCGGTGGATTTGATAACGCCGGATTCCTGTGTTTCCAGGATCAGGTCATTACCCTCACGGGAACGTTCACCCACGCCGGCAAAAACTGACACACCCTCGTGAAACTCAGCGATGCTGCGGATCAGTTCCATGATGATGACCGTCTTGCCCACGCCGGCTCCGCCGAAAACACCGATCTTACCACCCTTGATGAACGGGGCAACCAGATCAAGAACTTTGACGCCGGTTTCAAAAATATGGGGGCTGAGCTGTTGTTCTGTCAGTTTTGGGGCGGGGGCATGGATCGATCTGAACTCTTTACTCTCGATGGGTCCGAGCCCGTCAATAGGTTCGCCGATCACGTTGACCACACGTCCGAGCATGGAATCACCGACCGGGACCTGGAGAGGCTTGCCGGTATCGATAACTTCCATACCGCGTGCCAGACCATCGGTCGATCCAAGTGCTACGCAGCGAACAACCCCATCACCTGTTTGCTGTTCGACTTCGAGGATGAGCTTGAGCTCCTCGATCCGAACCGCCTGATAGATGAGCGGCACCTGCCCGAGCGGGAACCGGACGTCAACGACGTTCCCCAGGATCTGTTCGACAATACCTTTGTTCTGTTCTACTTGCGTTGACATTAGAGTCCTCCACCGGTTATCTCAGCGAGCTCAGAAGTGATCTGAGACTGGCGTGATTTATTGAAATCCAAAACTAAGCTGTCCTTGAGTTCATGTGCGTTATCAGACGCACTCTTCATGGCGACCATGCGGGCACTGTATTCTGAGGCGACGGTCTCGAGTTTGGCCTGGAAAAGCTGGCCCTCCAGATAGGCGGGCAGGAGCTCGTCGACGATGCGTTCCTGGTCTGGTTCAAAAACAAATGCATTGTCATCAACTGAGATAGCCTCCACCGAATCATGGAACAGATTGAGCTCTTCGCTGTCCAGAGGGAGCAGGACTCGGGCGACCGGCAGCTGCTTTACGGCATTGACGAATTTCGGATAGACCAGGATGACCCGGCCGATCTCGAACTTCAGGTACTGGTCGCTGATGTATTTCAGCACGGGACGGATATCTGAGGTGGTGGGATGCTCGGAAATATCAGAGAAATCGGCATCGATGGTGAAATGCATGCGGGACAGCTGGTCTCTGACTTTTTTCCCGATGGTCAGTATCTTGGCCGTACGGCCTTCTTTTTCGATCTTGCCCATGAGGTCAAGTACGAATCGAAGCAGATTCCAGGGGAGTGAGCCCGCCAGTCCGCGATGAGGAGAAAAGACTACGATGAGCGTCGTCTTGGAGGGATTGTAGCCCAGATCGAGGAGCGGATGGAGAGAGATCTTCTGTTTGGTCGTGACCCGCACGAGGATCTGCTTGATACGCTCCGAATACTCCCGGCTGCGTTTGGCGTTTTCCTGAGCTTTTCGCATACGCGAGGCAGCGACCAGCTCCATGGCATGAGTCACCTGGCCGATGCTGTCGACTGACTTGATACGACGTTTGATCTCGCTAAGCCTGCTCATCCTGTTTGGAATCCTTCAGGTCATACGTGGCGAAAAAAGCATCAAGCACGGTCTGAGGGTCTTCTCCCTGTTCCGTCTGCATATACGAGATGAATTCCTGTTTGAAACGTTCCACATCCTTGACCGAAACCTTGTCCAGATAGCCATTGTTGACAGCATAGATGAGAGCGATCTCGATCCTGACCGAAAGCGGTTCGTACTGCGGCTGCTTGAGCAGCTCACGGATCCGCTGACCACGATTGATACGCTGCTTGGTCGCATCATCCAGGTCAGAGCTGCCGAACTGGGCGAACGCCTCAAGATTCTTGAACTGAGCCAGATCGAGGCGAAGCGTGCCGGCGACTTTTTTCATGGCCTTGGTCTGGGCAGCACCGCCGACGCGGGAGACCGAAATACCAGCGTCGATAGCCGGCCGGAATCCGGCATTGAACTGTTCGGACACCAGATAGATCTGACCGTCAGTAATGGAGATGATGTTGGTCGGGATGTAGGCACTCACATCACCGAACTGGGTCTCGACGATAGGCAGCGAGGTGATAGATCCGCCGCCAAGCGCTTCGCTCAGACGGCAGCTGCGCTCGAGCAGACGGGAATGCAGATAAAAAATGTCGCCCGGATAGGCTTCACGGCCCGGGGGGCGGCGAAGGATCAGGGAGAGCTGGCGATAGGCCCAGGCATGTTTCGTGAGATCATCGTAAATGATGAGGGAATCTTTGCCTTTGGCGAGGAAATATTCAGCGATGGCGGTAGCGGCATAGGGCGCTATGTACTGCATAGCGACCGAGTCGGCGGCAGGTGCGTTGACGATGACCGTGTAATCCATGGCTCCGGCTTCCATGAGCTTGCCGTAGATCTGAGCGACACGGGACTGCTTCTGGCCGATGGCGCAGTAAATGCAGATGACCGAGGGGGAAACTGATTTCTGATTGATGATGGTATCGATCGCAATGGCGGTCTTGCCGGTGGCGCGGTCACCGATGATCAGTTCTCTCTGGCCACGTCCGATCGGGACCATGGAATCAATAGCGAGGATACCAGTCTGTAGAGGTGTCTTGACCGGCTGACGCTCGATGACGCGGGCAGCGATCTTTTCCAGCGGCATCTTCTGGTCGACCAGGATCTCAGCGGCTTTGCCGTCCTGAGCAACGCCGGCAGAGTCAACGATGCGGCCTACGATGCTTTCCGAGACGCCGATCGACATGATCTCGCCCGTGGAGACGAATGTATCGCCCTCGGAGATGAGGGTATAATCCCCCAGGATGACCACACCGACCTCGGTCGTCCCGAGATTGAGCACCATGGCCTCAATTCCTTTTTCGACGCATTCGACCTTTTCTCCCATTTTGGCCCGTGAAAGGCCATCGAGAATCGCCACGCCGTCCTTCACACTGAGCACCCGGCCGATGTTGCGGATCTCGGGGGCTGGTGCAAAGGATGCTATGACGGACGAAAGGTCATGACCAAGCGTATCTAGTGCCATACCGTATCTACCTCATACACTATTGAGCGAGTCTGTTCCTGAGCTGAGCCAAACGATGCAGGATCGAGTCATCATAGACATAGTCACGGTAGGTGATCCGAAGTCCGCCCAGCAGCTGGGCGTCCTCAGAAAAAACTACCTCATCAAGTCCGGGAAAATGTTTTTTCAAGGCAGCGGTGACCGTCTTCTGGAGGTCCGCGGTCATCTCACCCGCGTACTGTACCGTGGCAGCATCAACTGATGATTTAGGCATGGGAAGCAAACCTCTTAACAGATTCTTCCAGCACCTTTTTCTTCTGGGCATCGGTCAGGGAATCCTGGAGCACTGCCTGGGCTGCCTCAAGCGCGGTCTTGGAGACCTCTCCGGACATCTTGGACCTGATCTCCTGCTCCTGCATCTTGAGCTGTTCCTGCCCGCGGGTCACGATATCCTCGGACTGGGTCTTGGCTTTTTCTTCCAGCTGTTTGGCTACGGCTTCACCCTTGGTCTGGGCGTCCTTGACGATGCGGTCCGCTTCCTTGCGGCCTTCCTGGACGGCGGCTGCCTTTTCTTTGTCCGCGTTCTCTTTCTGCTTTTCCAGGTCCTGTTTCAGCTGCAGTGTTTTTTCCACATCAGCCCGACGCTTGTCCAGCATGGCCAGGAGTGGTTTGTAGAGGAATTTTTTCAGGACGATGAGCAGGATGAAGAAGTTAACGACCTGGTACAGGATCACAAATGGATTGATACCTAGTTTATCCATGGAGTACTACCCCTCTAATTCTCAAGCTAGCTAGACAACAAATAGGATGATGAAGGCCACGACGAGAGCGTAGATGGCTAGTGCTTCGGCAAAGGCGATAGCCAGGATCATGGGCGACATGATCTTGCCGCTGGCTTCAGGATTACGTCCGATAGCATTCAGTGCACCGTTGGCGGCGAGTCCGATACCGATACCGGGTCCGATAGCACCCAGGCCGATGGCAAGTCCGGCGGCCAATGCTTTAAATGTCGCTGCGTCCATACTCTGTACCCTCTTTTCTTAATGAATAATGGATAATGACACGATAGTATCGATCAATGGCTGTGTTCAACCGCTATGCTCAGGAACACCAGGGCAAGCATGGAAAACACGAGAGCCTGGATGGCACCCACGAACACTTCCAAGGCCAGAAACGGAATAGGGACAAAGAACGGCAGGAGTGAACCGATGACCGCGAGCAGCACTTCTCCTGCGAAAATATTACCGAAAAGCCTGAACGAGAACGATAGGACCCTCGAGAACTCGCCGATCAGCTCCAGTATCCCGACAAAAGAACCGATGCCTTTGAGGTTGAAGAATTTGCCCAGCTGACCTTTCACCCCCAGATACTTGATGCCGTAATACCAGGTCGCGATGACCGCGATGAGGGCCAGAGCGATGGTGGTGTTCAGATCAGCTGTGGTGGCCCTCAGGAACGGTACGACTTTCAATTTTGATCCGCTTTCTTCGGTGGTCTCGGTCTCGGCTGAGCCATGCTCGATCGTGGTATCTGATACCACTTCGGCCGTCGAAACGACGGTAACCGCCTGCGTCCCCTCGGCCTCGGTCCCCGCTGCATACAGGGTCGGGACCTCATCGGCCTGGGCGACCGCAAAGTCGGTGATCTGACGGGCTTCCGCCTCGGAACTGACCTGCTCTTCTGCTGCTTCGTGTATGGGTTCTGCAAGTCCAACGCCACCAAAAGCCGGCAGGAGACCGATCCAGTTGGAGGTGAGGATGAAGATGAAGAAGGTCATGATCAGCGGATAGAATTCATCAACGTGGGCAGGGGCAGTGGATTTCACCAGATTATACAGGCTCTCGACCAGCGTCTCGAACATGGCCTGCAATCGGGAGGGCACTGGCTTCAGTTGTGCTTTCACCAGCAGCCCGAGACCGATGATGATCGCGGAGACGATGAGAGTCATGATCAGCGAATTGGTGACCGAAAACCCAAAAACCTGAAAGATGGCCTCAGGTCTGATCGATACGTGTGCTGCTTTGTCCCAGATCAGCTCCATAGGTTACCTACCGGTAAAGGATGTAAACCAGAACAGGCCAACGCCTGAATAGTATCATGGACATTTTTGAAAAAAAGGGTGGGCATTTTTGAAAATGCCTACCCTTTTGAACCTGCTATTTCTTTGATCCACGCTCGTCATCACTATACAGCATGTTCGACATATCCCACTGCCAGTCGACGATCTCTTCCTTGTCTGCAAAGAACAGACCAACTTCTTTTTTGGCTGACTCGACAGAGTCAGAGGCGTGGACCAGATTCATCTGCTGGCTCATGGCGAAATCGCCGCGGATGCTACCGGCCTCAGCCGCACGGGCCTTGGTGATGCCGCAGAGTTTGCGCACGGTATCGACAGCATCGAGCCCCTGCCAGATCATGAGGATGCAGGGTGCACTGGACATGTAGAGCTTGAGCCCTGGGAAAAAAGGCTTGCCCACATGATGAGCGTAGTGCTGTTCGAGAATATCAGGATTCAGAGCCTGCATGCGCATGGCCACGAGCTTCAGCCCCTTCTGTTCAAACCGCCCGACGATCGATCCCACGAGGCCGCGCTGAAGGGCATCGGGCTTCAAGATCACCAGTGTACGTTCCATATGTTCGGTCATGTGCTTTCTCCCTGGATGAACAATCGTTTGTAATAATACCAAATAATCTACAAAACACAAAGCCTCTGCAAAAAACTGCAGAGGCTTATGTTTCCCCCTTTATGAAAGGGGGACAAAGGCCGCTTTCCAAAGCGAGCTTCGCCAAAGGCGAGGGGATTTGTCTAATACAGCTACAAGCTTAATCCCTCCCCGCCTTCTCAGGCGAGGCTCGCTAAAGGCGGCCAACCTCCCTTTCACAAAGGGAGGAGAATCATGACTATTTCTTCACGACCTTCTTCACTGCTTTAACGGCGGATTTTGTCGTTGCCTTGGCTGAAACTGCATGCAAAGGCTTGGCCGCGACGGCTTTCACAGGTTTTGCTTCTACTGCTTTTGGAGCAGCCCCATTGGTCCGGACCTCGATCTTTCTCGGAGGTGCGACGGGAGCTTTGGGGATCGTGATGGTCAGGATGCCGTTATGGGCAGATGCAGACGCCTCATCACCCAGGACATGAGCAGGCAGGCTGATCTGGCGGTAGAACGAACCTTCATGACACTCGCGGCAGAGGTATTCGCCCGTCTCTCTCGCGGTTTCCTGTTTCATCTCGCCCTTGATGGTCAGCATATCATGCGTGATATGGATCTGCACATCTGCGGGATCCACACCCGGGAGCATGGTCTCTACCTCAAACGCCTTGTCAGTCTCTCTCAAGTTGATCGCTATCTGGCGGGTACTGGACTGAGATCCCTCGTCGTGGCCCAGAGCACTCTCAGAAAAGTAGCGGTTCAATGCACGTGTCATGTCAGTCATGTCTCCGAACGGTGCCCAACGTACGATAGCCATACCTTCTCCTTGATCAATACTAAATTAGCACTCTAACTATCCGAGTGCTAATTTATCAAAAGTTCAAATTTCTGTCAAGGACTAGGGAACCGCGGTCATATCCGGTACCGTATCGAGGGAACTGCCGCCCATGGGAACAGGTAGGGTCATGACCGCCCCATCGTTATAAAGTGTGAGATAGGCATCATCTGCGACGAGAATATCCGACCAGCGGAACATATTGGCTTCAAAGATCTCGGCAGTCGGGATAGGCCGCTTGAGGCCGCTTTCGATATGATACACGAGCGGTGCGGCGCCCTTGACCAGGCTGCCTTCCTTGAAGCGGACCCCGGTCACCACAGGATAGTATCCTATCTCCAGATCACTGATAGCGACGATCTGACCCCAGGAATGACCGTAGGAAAAAAACACAGCCGCATTCGGGAAGGGCGCACGGTTCCCAGCGGTCACCAGGTACACTTCAGGACCGGAACCCTTGACCAAAGTGCCATCAGCACGAGGCACGAACGTCCATGACATGGGCACCCCGTCAGCATGGAGGGCAACATCAGCCCGGGACGCCACGATGATCTGACCCCAGGTATGGCCGGTCAGGAGGAACACATCAGCCGACGGGAAAAGACGTTTTTTGCCAGCCTCGATGAGGTACACTTCCGGACGGTCGTCCTTGACGATCAGTCCGTCATGAAAACCGACCGTTCCGTCATCGGCATAGCAGGCGAGGTGAAGATCGTAGACTGACTGAATGGCTCCCCAGCTGTAACCGTTATTCACAAAGATCTCCGCTGACGGCACCCACTGCTTTTTGCCGGCCGCATTCACGAGATAGACCGCAGGTCCGCTTCCCTTCAATAGTGTGCCGACCGGCTTCAGCGCACAGGAAAGCTCGACCGCAGCACCATGTTCATAGTAGGAAAGATGCGTATCGCTGACGAGCTGAATATCAGACCACTGATATCCGCTGCCCAGATAGATCTCCGCGGTGGGGAATTCCCGCAGCAGGCCGCTCTCGATGAGATAGACCGACGGTGCCGACCCCTTGACCACGGAGCCGTTCGCCATGGGGATGAACCGATAGGGCATGCTCTCGCCGGGCGCATATTTCGCAAAATCAGATCCGGACAGCGTCACAGCCGTTCCGCCATTGAGACCATAGGAGTTGAAGATCTCGGAGGTAGGGAATACTCGGCGGTAATTGGATTCCACGTAATACAGATATCCGCCGCCATCGGTGATCAGTGAACCGTCAGACAGAAGAATCCCCTGATACGGCATGACCGTGCCGGGCACGAATGAATCCATGTCGGACTGGGGGATCTCGACGAGCTGGTCGAAGTTGAAACCATAGGAAAAGAAGATCTCCGGCGAAGTGAAGTTGCGCTTCCTGCCCGCCTGAACCATGTAGACCGATGGGCTGGAAGCAGTTTTGACCAGCGTCCCGTCAGGATACTTCTCACCCGAGATCGCGCTGTAGGGTAGTGAATAAATACCAATATCCACCGCAAGAGATGAAATACCGGGGTACGTATTTCCGATCGAAACGCCAGAATAGTAATGATGTATCAGTTGTTCGTCAGTGTACCCTTCTTCGGTAGCCAAACAGAAGGCACCTCTTCCGCTCATACCATACCCCCAGGCGCCAGCCCCAGTACCGCCGCCATGCCCGGCTCCACCTCTGGTTCTTGTTTCCCCATTGATCACGTATGAATCACCGACGTGACAACCATTGGTCTTGTTCATATTATCGATGACCCACCACTTGTCCTCTGCTCCATTTTCCGGGATCCATGGCCACGTACTGACGCTCCATTCGCATGAACCATTGCCGGCAGGATCATTTCTGGCGCAGGTTCGTCCGATCGTCCCTGGCTGAGAAAAATATGTTGCAATAATGATTTTGTTGGCCAGGTATGAATCAGGATGAGTGATCACTTGCCCGGCAGTGGCATCTACTGATAATGAGAGCTCGGAGCTCGCCCCTCTGATAACCTCATACTCATAGCCGTGGTACACCTGATTTGCTGAGGTATTTGTCAAATGATACCCGGTTGTCTCAGGATTGATCGTCTGATACTTGTAGAGAGCATACGTTCGTGCAGAGGTCACCATGGCCTTTGTGTACTCTGGTGCATCTGCTTTCAATCCTGTCTCACCCATTCCTTTCAGGTAGTCCTCAATATTCACCCGGTTCACAACGTTCAATCTCCCTGATGCGGCCCTCACGACAGCCGCCCCTCTGAAAATATTGTATCCGCTCAAGCAGCCTTCATCCCCTGTGGAAGTGCGGGCAGTACAGTTATCCATGGTCACCGTAGGAGGACTGCCTCCTGATGGCGTGGCGACAATATAATTAGTAGTTTGCCTGATCGGCTGCTCACCGGAACTCACATAGTACGTTGAAATTTTGTCAGCATATGACACCTTCACCCTCTGGTCCGCCGGAACGGTCATCAAAGTGGCGCCTGCACTGTCCGTGACCATAAGGCCACCTGAACTGTACAGATCGACTGACGTCGCTGGCGCCCAGGAAAGCCGCGCCACGGCATTGCCCTGATTTTCCATATATTGGGCC
>CAYOQW010000023.1:0-10088 GCA_964406175.1 uncultured Candidatus Saccharibacteria bacterium | reverse complement strand
ATGACGTGCCTGTCACGGTGGACAATACCGAAGCAGTTGTACCCGCAGAAATACCTCTTCCGGAAGCGCCAAAAGTGATCCTGTCGAGAAGCTATCTGACCGGGGAGATGATCGCACCGGAGGTCGCTGTGCTGCGTCCCATCGCGGTCTCGATAGAAAATCATTCATCATCCCGTCCCCCCACCGGGCTCATCTATGCCGATATTGTCTACGAGATGCCAGTGGAAGCTGGGATCACCCGATATCTCGCGATCTATCAGCAGAATCAGCCGGAAAAAGTCGGTCCTGAACGGAGTGCCAGGGTGTATATGCTCGAGTGGGTGAAAGAGTACGATGCTATTTTTGCCCATATCGGACAGGATCCGAAAGTCCTGACGCTCATCGGACCCTATGGCGTCGATGATCTCCGCGACACGGGCGCCTGGTGGGATCCGGAATCGACCGGCAGGAGCCGGGAGCATCGCGCGTACACATCCATACTGGTGTTGAGAGAGGCGGCCAATGAAAAGGGATGGGGGCTCAAGGATAGTTTTGACAGCTGGTCATTTCTGGATAAAGAAAGCGACCCTGCCGACAGGCCCGTATCGCAGACCGTTTCTATTGACTATTCGAGCGCAGCGTACCTGACCGAATGGAGCTATAATGTCGGGGAAAATGCGTACATGCGCTGGGATGGAGGTGAGGTCCATGTGGATGCGGCGACCGATACGCAGATCATGGCCAAAAATGTGATCATTGAGTATGTCTCTGTCTGGCTCAGATCCGGTGATGACAAGGGAAGACGCGACATGACCGTGGTCGGCTCGGGTGACCTGGTGGTCTTCCGGGACGGGCAGGCTGTCACTGGTACCTGGCGCAAAGATTCCCGTGAGTCAAGGACCCAATTGCTCGATGCGGCAGGCAATACTATCAGCCTTTTGCCGGGCAAGACCTGGGTACAGATCGTACCTGCGCTCGAAAATATGGTGAACTACGACACTCAGGTGGCACCGGGGCCGGTGGATGATGCTGCTTCGAGCGTCATTCCGGTCGAACAGTAAGAGCTTGACCTGTCTTTGTCCCCTTCTGTAGTACGAGCAGACCATGCCACCCATGCTTTCACACACGTTCATTTCCTCTGACAAACCCTGGATCCTGCATCCTGTCTATTTCGTCAGGTGGTGGTATGCCAGGGCGTTCGTTCGTCTGGTGTCAGTATTGTTCTTTTTCCTCGCGACCGTAGAAGATTCCTTTTCACTGGTGGTCATGCTCAGAGCGATCATCACGCTGCAGCCGCTGCATCAGGATTTTTCCGTGGTGGGCAGAGGTATCGGTATCGTGATCAGACTGTTCTGGGTCGTGATAGGGACGTTGGTTTTCGCGGTCAGTATCGCTCTGGCAGCGGTGCTGGGATCGGTTTGGCTGGCGCTGCCGGTCGCGCTGTTCGCTGGTTTCGTGCTTACGTTGCTTTTTTGAAGGATCCGGTCACTGTATGCATGAAAAAGCCGTCAAATCCCCCTTTATGATCCAATCGTGTCCGACCTGTGACGGGAACGGAGTATCGGGTGGTTCAACCTGCCCATCGTGCGCGGGCGTTGGTGTCTGGGCAGTTCATCGCGGATACGTCTTGTACTACCAGCTGCCACTGGGCATCGATTTCTCCTTCTCCTATCTTGTGAATCGCTGGCTTGGCCGGCTGGTAGGACTGTTCTGTTGTTTCTGGGCTGTGCTGGGAAGTGCAGGGCTTATCCGGAACATCACCGTCCGGATCGAAAATGCTCATGACTACTGGTTTGATTTCACCTCCATGGGCTGGTGGGGTATTGCTGCGTATTCAGGGCTTCTGCTGTTGCTCGGGTTCGCATACTGGTTTACCGAGGGACGGTATCCCCGGGCGAGAAAATTCACTGCACTGCCTGATCAGCCAGAGATCAGCACGGCTATCTCATCCAACTGGCAGACCTTGACGGAGCAGCTGGAGACTGATCGTTTCGTCGATCTGACCTCTCATATTTCGTATAAGACCAGAGCGAGTCTCAATAATTCTATCGAACGCGCACGGAAGAATCGCCGGAGGGAGTATGCTGCAGAACTGATCATGGCGGAGCTGTGCTCAAATGGATGGGCAACGACGATGGGGCTTCGTCTCAATCTCGACACTTCCGAGGTAGCGCGCCACTTCCTGGAGAAGTCCGCGCAGGATGAAATGAGGGACGATGAGCGGCTCATCATCGCCAGGGATATCAAAAAAGTTCTTTTGTTCGCCTATGACGAAGCCTCGATGCTCCAGCACGACGACATCAGACGCAGGACGGTTTTTCTGGGCTGTCTGCGTGCGAGAGATAGTATCCGCGACTATTTCCGGGACACTGGCGTGCATCTGGACGAGCTGAGGTCGGTCGTGTATTGGCTCGATATGCAGGATATTCAGAATGAGTGGTGGCGCCGGGTCCATGTGGATCATTTTCGCTCATCAGGCAAGCAGGACAAAGGCTGGATGGGTGGCTGGACGCTCAGTCTAGACAAACACAGCCGGGATCTCACGACGGCGGCGCGGAAGGGATTTCTGCGCAATGCGGTCGGGAGAGAACGTGAGATCGATGAGGTGGATAGGATCCTTTCGCGCTCATCCAAAAGTAACGTTATCCTCATCGGAGAGCCTGGCGTCGGAAAGACGGCGATCGTGGAAGGACTGGCTCACCGCATCGTGGCTGGGAAAGCAGCGGACGCCCTCAAAGACAAGAGGTTGGTCGCTCTCAATATCGCATCGGTCGTTGGATCGGGCGGCAGCGTCGGCCAATTCGGTGACATCATGGGCCAGATCATCAAGGAATCCTTGAAAGCAAAAAATGTGATACTGGTCATCCAGAACATACATGAACTCAAAGGCGCCGGGTCAGCGGACGGTGGCGGCCTGGACGCATTCGGCATCCTGCAGCCTGCACTCACACGTGATGACTTTCAGTGTATCGGCACGACTTCGTTCCGTGAGTACAAACGGTTCGTGGAGACCAACGAGGCTTTTGCACGGTGTTTTGAAAAGGTAGAGGTGCCGGAACCGGACAGTGCGGCGACCATGAAGATCCTGCAGGATGTGGTTTTGAGATTTGAAAAAAAACATAAAGTCATGTATTCGTACCAGGCACTGCTCACGTCGGTGAAATTAAGTGTGAAATACATCCATGATAAAGTTCTGCCAGATAAGGCTATTGATCTCCTGGATGAGGCTGGTGTCATGTGCAGTCACAAACGGGGACACAAGATCGTCAATGCAAGGGATGTTGCTGATGTTGTCGCTTCCAAGACCAACATCCCGATCAATGATGTCACCACGGATGAAAGCAGCAGACTTCTTGATCTCGAGCAGGCGTTCCACCGGAGGCTCGTCGGTCAGGAAGAGGCGGTCAGCGCGGTGTCCGAAGCGATCAGGCGTGCCCGGGTCGGTCTGAAGGATGCTCATCGTCCCATAGCGACGTTCCTGTTCGTCGGACCTACTGGAGTTGGTAAAACCGAGCTTGCCAAAACGCTGGCGGAAGTGTATTTCGGCCATGAAAAGATCATGGTGCGCCTCGATATGTCAGAATACCAGGACGCTTCCAGCATCAGCAGGCTGATAGGAGCGGCACCTGGGCTCGCCGGGTCTGACGCCGGAGGTCAGCTGACCGAGGCGGTCCGTAAACGTCCTTTTGCTCTGCTGCTTTTAGATGAATTTGAAAAAGCACACAGCGATGTGCACAATGTGTTCCTGCAGGTGTTCGATGATGGACGATTGACGGATTCAAGCGGACGGGTCATCGATTTTACCAATACGATCATCATCGCCACTTCCAATGCCGGAGCCAAGATGATCCAGGACGGTATCCTGCAGAATCGAAAGATCGAGGATATCCGTGTCGACATGATGAAGAATATTCTGCCGTCCATTTTCAAGCCTGAGCTGATCAATCGATTTGACGGCGTGATCCTGTTCAAGCCGCTCACGCTGGAAAATGTCAATCAGATCGCAGCCCGTATGCTGGCCAAGATCCGTGACCAGCTCGTAGCTCAGGATATTGAGTTCAAGATCACCTCAGAGGCGGTCGCGAAGATCTCGCAGATCGGTTTTGATCCGGTGTATGGCGCCCGGCCCCTCAAACGCGCCATACAGGACAAGATCGAAAATCCTATTGCCGGGAAGATCCTCCGCGGGGAGATCAACAAAGGTGAAACGCTGGTGATCCGGGAGATCGACCTCTAGAACGTTCGGGGTTTATCCATCTTGCCCGCAGCTGGCTGATGAGCTATGATTCGGTCAACAGTTCTTTATTGCGAAACTGCCATGGTACAGGAAAAAAAACAGACCAGTCTGGATGAGATCACCGTACTTGACCTGGGACAGGCCTTTGTCAAAGTTGGTCGTTTTCTGAAAACTGCTGACGGCATCCGTCTGAAAGATGTTCAACACCTGCCGGCGTTCAATCAGGGTTTTTTCCTCGATCCTGACCGCGGCGGGAAGGAGCAGATCAGCTTTTCCCTGGACAGGCTGTACCATACTCCTCTTTCGGAAAAGAATGCCCGGGCTGTCGCGACGACCACACGTCTTCCGAATCTCAGGGTCGTGATCGCCGGTCTGAAGAATGATACCATCGCTGATTTTTTGAAATTCTGTGACCAGATCGGCATTGAGGTCGTGGGAGTTGTGACGGAAGCAGGCGTGCGTTGGGCGAGCGAACAGGCTACCTCTAGACAGCAGATCGACTGCGTCATGCTCATCGGCGGCTTTGACCGCAAAAAGGTGAAACGGCTGCTTTCGGTGACCAGAGAGATCGCACAATTGCTGGAACAGGTGCTTGAGGTCCCGATCTACTTCATTGGTTGTGAAGAACTGCTTTCGACCGTGCAGCAGGCATTCCAGGGAGTCAGGCAGGTATTCCTGTTCCCTGATCTCTGGCCCGGGAAAAAGCACCGGGATTTTCTCCCGCTCTATATGCAGCTGCAGCAGCTGCTCGTCAAACGTGCAGTGAAAGAAGACCCGCTGGTCGCCAGGTTCGTCGAGTCCAACGGCATTCAGGTCGACTCAGGTTTTTCTGCGGTACTGGCCACGCTTGCGGTGCTCACCCAGATCTGGGAGAACAGTGTACTGCTCATCGATATCGGCAGCAGAAAATCCATGGTGTGCTGGTCATATTATAACGACCGCTTTTCCTTGCCGGTCTGGTCCGGTCAGCAGGTGAATGATGTTCTTTTTGCCGGCAACGATGAGGACACCGATGCAGAGAGCCTGTTCGGGCTGAAAGTGTTCCGGGAATTCGGTCTCGGCGAGAGCGTCGATGGATCGATCAGGTCGCTGCACCAGGCAGACCTGCACCTCCTGTGGGAGGGAGGCAAGGAGCAGACGTTCAGCGACCGTATCTTGAATCACAGTCTCTATCCGCAGGTGCTGCCGGATACGTCGGACATCAAGTGGCTGGAAGCACTGGTACGAGGCTTTTTACCCAGGATCTGGGCATGTCTTCCTTCCCATTTCAAACCCAGGCATATCGTACTGAGCGGGGCATTTTTTGGGGACGGCAAACGCCTGGACAGCTTTATTGAAAACGTATGGCTGGAGGCACCTCCGCCTTTTTCCGGCGAGCTGTAGTTCAATAATGGACCCTATCTTTCGCTGTTGGGCGGGCTTTCAAAGACAGAGGAGGATATAAAGAGCTTTGATGTGACATCCCTGCTGCATCATGCTTCTGACTATATCCGTATTGACGGCAAAAAGGACCGGAAAGGCCGGAAGGCATCGATCAAGGTGGAGCTGCCGGAACAGGAGGTGAAAGAGTATTTCATCGGTGAGGAAGCCCAGATCATTTCCTGGGATTCAGAACAGAAGGCGGTGATCCGGCTTCAGCCCTATCCGAAATGCTCCGTCAGAGGATACTTGAAAGGGGAAGAGGTGGTGTTGAGGACAGCGGGCGGCAAAAAAGGAGTGATCGTCGATGGAAGATAGAATGACAAAAATGGGAATGCTATGAGCTATCTACTGAGGCAGAGCAGGGCCAGGCTTTTAAATGGACTGAAATATGTGGTCCGGAGAGAACTGGTCGCGCCCGGTCGTATCATGGTGAAGCCGGGACAGGCTGTCGTGAGTACGCAAGTGATCGCAGCCTGTGAGATGCCGGGACGTCTTGATACGTTCAGATTGGCCCGTGTCCTCGGGGTCGACGCTCGCAGGGTGTCGCGCCATATTTTGAAGAAAACCGGGGAGCCGGTCGCGCTGGGTGAGATCATCGCGCAGCGTTCTTCCTTTGGCAGGAAATATTTTTTTCGGTCGCCGGTTGACGGCATTATAGAAAAGATCGACCCCCGGGGTGGGGACATCATCATCCGGCGGCCATCGATCGAATATGCGCTGGAAGCAGGCTTTGAGGGTGAAGTTTCCGAGGTCATAGGAGAAACAGCAGTCGACATCAAAATCATCGCGGACGTCTTCATCGGAGTCCTGGGGATCGGACCGGCGACGGTCGGCCAGGTCGAAGTCTTAAGCGAGGGCCAGGAAGACCTGGAAGAAAAGCATATTGATGGAGGGTGCTGCGACCGGATACTTATTTCGGGAGGTGCCATCACCTACGGGGTCATCAAGAGAGCTATGGCCATGGGGGTGCGTGCGATCGTGGCCGCGAGCATTCCTGCCGGGGATTTTATCGAATACCGGGAAAAAGAATGGGGTGGGGTGCGCGATGATGACAGGGCCAAGACCATAGGAGTTATCATCACTGAGGGGTTTGGACGGCACAAGATGCGGCTTGATATACTCGAGTTTTTCCATGCGCTCAAGGGGCAGATGGTGGTACTGGATGAGATCACCGGGATCACGGGACTCGGGGTCATCGTGCCGTTGGGTTCAGAGCAGACCTATTCCCAGGTGAGCCAGCTGCGCAAGGATGTCGTGAAGATGAAGAAGCTGGAACGCGTCCGCATTATTGCCGGTGAACAGTTCGGTATGATGGGCAGGATCGTTTCAGGCAGTTTTATCCGGGGGGAGGAAACTTTGGGCGCAGAGGTGGAGCTGGTGCGGTTGAAATTGGACAGTGGTGAAGAGGTCGTGGTACCGAGATGGAATATTGAAGTTCTTTGATCAACAGGAGCTGATGCGTGAAGGTAGATGAATTCGATTACGATCTCCCCAAAGAACTGATAGCGCAAACTCCCGCCGAGCCCAGAGATGCAGCTCGGCTTTTGGTATTTGACCGCACGAGCGGCTCTATCAGGCATGTCATATTCCGTGACCTGCTCGATCATCTGCCAAAGCGAAGTGTCCTGGTGTTCAACCAGACCAAAGTCGAACCCAGACGGCTGTTCGGGCACAAGGTCAGGACCTTGGGCAAGGTCGAGGTCCTGCTGCTCGACTGCCTTTCGGACAGCACCTGGGAATGCAAGATTTCACCCGGGATGGACAGCGGGGGAGTTATTGACTTTTTCCCTGCCCATGGGGTCACTGCTGGTCCGGACGGCTTTCAGGGGGTCATCAGAGAGGTCACCTCCGAGGGGAACAGGATAATAGAATTCTCACGCCCCGTCCGGGACGTCTGGAAGCAGTACGGCGTGCTCCCGATACCGCCGTATATCAAAGGGTTCCATGGTGATGAGCACATGTATCAGACCGTCTATGCGAGGGAGGAGGGCTCGGTAGCGGCGCCTACTGCGGGTCTGCATTTCACAGATACCTTGATGGCTGATCTCAGAAATGCCGGGCATGCTGTGGAATTCGTGACGCTGCACGTCTCGAGAGATACGGCGTTCCCTATCATGAAAGAAGAAACAGTTGATCAGGTGAGCGTCCACTCAGAGACCGTCCTGGTCGCCCCAGAGGTCGCCGGGAGGTTGAATGCAGCCAAGATGGAGGGTCGCAGGATCATAGCCGTCGGAACGACCTCTGTACGCACTCTGGAGGGGATCGGTCAGAAGCAGGATGGCACGTCCCGTTTGCCGGAAGCCGGTTTTGCCGGGTCCGTCGACCTGTTCATCCATCCGGGGCATGCGTTCGGCTTTGTTGATGGCATGATCACGAATTTTCATTTTCCCAGGTCAACCCTGTTCATGCTGGTCAGTGCATTTGGAGGTATGCAGGAAATGCACCGGGTGCATCGCAGTGCGGTCGAGGAGCGATATCGCTTCTTTTCTTTTGGCGATGCCATGCTGATCCTCTGAAGCACCGCAAGACCGGATGTCAGTATGTCAGGACCTGGAGCTCTCTGCTACCGGGTCTTTTTTGCGCGGCCCATGAACCCGAGGATTACCACACCGGCAAAGATGAACATCGCGACCGCGGCGATCAACACGACGGCCATATTGGCGAGGCCGGAGAGTACTGGCGGTAGAACATCAGGCTGAGTGGTGACGAGCTCAGGATCGCTTCCCGGCGGCGCGATAGTGAGCAGGAAGTCGGTCATATGCATCTGTCCGCCGACAGCCTCCCAGGTGCTTATCTGGGGCTGATACTCACGTGCATTGACCGACAGAGTATAGGTTCCCGGCAGGACCTTCAGCAGGAATTCGCCTAATATGTCGGTCTGGACCGAAGATGCATATCTATCGGTTTCATTGATAGCCTTGATCTCAGTATCTGGTATTGCAGCGTATACGGAGGCATCAGCAAATGCTGTCCGCATGAAAAGCAGGGGGACCGCGGTACCGACAAAGGTCCCGCCGGAAGAACGTACGGTCCCGATGAGCACACCGGCTCTGGCATCGCGGGTGAGTCCGGCGATCATATCTTTGGCGTACAGCCAGGTCCCGATGGGCGCATGGACGATCGTACCGTCAGGTTTTTGATAGATGATACCGGACTGGAATACCTGGTAGGCAGACGGAAAGGTCAGCTGAAGGTCATCATAGCGGCTGAGGTAGCCATCCCGCAGTTCCGGGGAAAGAGGGAGACCGAACAGTGCTGCTCCGCCTTGCAGTGCGTAATACTCTGAAAACGCAGCACTGGGGTTGATCTTTGCGTCGGTGTCAGGTTCGTCATCAGCAGCTGGCAGTGCAGCCGAAGCAGTTGAATCTGCGAGGAATCCAGGGAAGAGATACTGAATGACCGGGATCTTGACCTGATAGCTGGTTCCATCGAGTGCCTCTACCACCCCGTGTGTGTAGTAGCGACTAGGCAGTCTATAGCTGGTTTCCGCCCCATAGGCTGAGCTGATAGGCTCTACTGCGGTATCATTGTCTGGCGGGTCAAGAATGTCTGAGAGAGGTGCTCCGATACCGTCCGGTAGGCCGGTGATGCTTTCCGGAACCGGTTCCGTTCTGGCCGATGTGCATCCTTCGGTCGGAGACCTGAGAGGATCTGAGCATTTGATAACTGAATTCAGGTCTTCTGCCTGTGCGGGATGCATCGTGAGGAGCATGGCGGCGAGGAGCAGAGGAACAGCATATTGTTTTTGCATGGGTGTCGCCTTATTCAACTAAGAGTGTATGGGAACCCGAACCGGTTTTATTGGAACAGCCGTTTGGTTCGATCACATCGATCGTGATCGTGACCAGTGTCCCGGGAGTAACTCCCGTGCTGTCATAGGTGAGCGCCCATTCCTGATCATCGTTGTGAGGTCCGTTGCAGGAGGCGTTGATCGTGCCGGCCGATACCCGAGCTGATGCCTGGATCTCCTGCCCGTGGTCCTTGGGCGCCAGTCCGTCGTTATTTTCATAATAGACGATGAACGTCTTTATTTCGCCGGCTTTGATCCGCGGTGCCTCATTGCCGCCGTCCCAGACATCGCTCTGATTGATCCCCAGAGGGCCTTTTGAACCGTCGAAGAACCATCGTTCTACCGTAGGTGCATGATTGCCTTTCTTCTGCTCGGGGTTGCATTTTTTCGGCAGTTCGCCGCAGTCAACAGGTACGGGAGGAATTTCTTTTTCATTGAGCACGAAGTCGGTCGCCAGCAGCTCCATACTGACCGCACCCTGCGTATGGAAATCGAGATAGAGGCCGGAGTATGTGCCGGAGGCGTCGAGGTCCTGGATCTGGTAGACGATCCGGTTCAGGTCGGCACTGTCGAAATAGTACGTATCGGACGTCCCGTCATGAAGAAGTTCGAACTGCTGCACTTCATTCATCATGATCCCATCGGGGTTCGTCCACATAT
>CAYOQW010000022.1:0-10220 GCA_964406175.1 uncultured Candidatus Saccharibacteria bacterium | reverse complement strand
TCGTCAAAAGACACCTCTACGAAATCCTTGTCACCCGCATCTGAGAGCAGGCGATGAAGTTCGTGAAGACCACGGGCGGGGACGATCAGTCGCAAATTGCTCTTGGTACTGTCTTCGGCGAGCACCACTTTCTGCTCAGCGAGCCGGTATCCGTCGGCGGCCGCGAGGGTAAAATTCTTGCCATCAATGACCATCAGAACGCCGGTGATGACAGGGCGTGCTTCGTCCGTGGCGGCGGCCAGGGCCACCTGCTGGATAGTATCTCTGAGGACAGAGACGGGGATCAGGACTTTGTCTTCGCCTTTCATGGCGGGCGGTTCCGGAAATTCATCCATATCGATCGTGTTGAACGCGGCAGAATAATTGGTGCCGGTCACTTCCAGACGGGAATCCTTCAGTTCCAGGGATATCTTTTCATCCGGGATGGAGTTGATGAACTCGGCCAGAAGTTTAGCCGGCACCGTGATTCCTCCCTCGATCTCGACCTTGGCCCCCACAAAAGCGCTGACGCTGAGTTCCAGGTTGGTACTAGAGATCAGGACGCCCCCCTTGTCGGTCTTCAGGAGAACATTATTCAATACCGGGAGGGTCGGACGCGAACCGACGATCTTGCTGGCCATCTGAATGACCGGGTTGATATTGGTTTTTAAACAGCTGAATTTCATCTTAATTCCTTTTTTGAAAGATGATATATAAAATAGCCGTGGCAGTCATAGGGGTGTTCAAACCGTGGAAAAGCATTGCTGGTGGCGTCTGTTCTGGGAGAGCTCTCCCCAGTGGCTGGAGGGAAACGAGTTGTTAACGGAGCCTTGCCGGGTGGAGATCGCGGGGGCTGCTTTTCATACACAGGATATCAACGGATCATGAACGGGAATTTCCACAGGGGGTGTTGGAAAACTATGCACCAAGACGCTGTTCCAGCTCGCCTATTTCCTTTTTCACTTCATCGTTTACGTCGAGCAGTTCAGTGATCTTTTGGCAGGCATGCAGCACCGTCGAATGATCTTTGCCGCCAAATTCAGCTCCTATCTGATTCAATGATGCCTCCGCTTTTTCCCTCATCAGGTACATGGCGATCTGTCGGGGACAGACATATTCCTTGCGGCGGGAAGTGCCGGTGATCTGCTCCCGTTCGACACGATAGAATTCACAAACCACATCGATGATATGGGGAAGTGATACCCTTTTTTCTGCAGTGCGCTGGGTGTACATACTGAGCACATTGGCGGCGATCTCTTTATTCACGGGGAGCCCATGGACATGGCAGTGGGAAACGATACGCGTAAGTGCGCCTTCCAGCTCTCTGATATTGGATGAGACCTGGGATGCGATGAAATAGATGACTTCCTGGGGGAGGTTGAGCCCGCGTTCCTGGGATTTAGCGGTCAGAATGGCGGTGCGGGTTTCGAAATCCGGCTTCTGGATGTCGGCGATGAGACCAGCGGCAAACCGCGACTGAAGGCGGGCTTCCAGAGTCGGGATCGCCTTGGGAGGCCGGTCTGACGATAGGACTATCTGGTGGCCGGCTTCATAGATGGCATTGAACGTATGAAAGAATTCTTCCTGGGTGGAGTCTTTGCCGGCGATGAACTGTACATCGTCGATCAGTAGCGCATCGACCGTCCGGTAGCGCTGACGGAACTCTTCGGTCTTGTTGCTGCGGATGGAAGCGATGAGCTCATTGGTGAATTTTTCTGATGAGACGTACAGGATGGTCTTCTCCGGATGCCGGCTGAGTATGAACTGGGAGATGGCGTGCATCAGATGCGTCTTGCCGAGGCCGACCCCCCCGTAGAGGAATAATGGGTTGTAGGCTTCACCAGGGCTTTCGGCGACGGCGATGGCGGCTGCGTGTGCGAGCCTGTTGTTGCTGCCGACCACGAACGTGTCGAAAGAAAAGCGGGCATTCAAGGTCAAAGGTGGTTGAGAGGGCAGTGCGCTGCCGGGCCGGGAGGAGGCCGCAGCTCGTATGTTATCCACATGTTGTGGAAAACCATTAGCGTTCAAAGTTGGCGAAAACAGGCCATTTGTGGGGAGCGTATCTGAGTTGGGGAAAGTGACGATCTGGCAGACGACTTTAGTGGGTTCTTTGAAGTACGTAGAGACGGTTTTTTCCAGGAGCGGTAGATATTTGGTCTCCAGACGGCCTTTGGTGAAGCCATTATTGGTTCCGATGGTGCAGAGTCCGGGTTCACACGCCACCAGACGGGTATTTTTGATCCAGGTTTCAAAATTAGCCTTACTTACCACCAGTTCGATCTCACCGAGAACTGCGGACCACACACGTATGAGATCAAGGGCGGGAGCATCTGTCATAGGGAGGACTTTTCTGTCTTGTGGATAACTTCCGATAATGCCCACGTATCCTACACAAAAACCGGGTTCTCTGCAAGCCTCCGGGCCACCGTTCAGATATCTTCTGGTGTGTCGTCTTTTGTGCCCGCAGCGGCCAGGACCCTGCGGATGCATTCATAGGAAAAGCCCTTGGCGGCGAGGTACGAGGTGATCTTGCGGGTATCAGCTTGGGACCGCATTTTCTTAGCCGCCAACCTGGCGGCCATGGACTGCTCGAGCGCTGGCAGGAGTTCTGATCGCAAGAGCCGTTCGGCCAGGTCCCGGTCAACGCCGTGAGCGAGAAGTTCCTGCAGGATCATGAATCTGCCCCGGGGCTTGACCGTTATTCGATTCTCGATCCAGGACAGCACGAACCGCTCTTCGCTCAGGTGCCTCCGCTCCTGGAGCAGCGTCAGCAGGGAATCCAGTTCATCCACTTGAGGAGAGGAGAGTTCTCCAAAATGTCGGGAAGCGGCAAGTTCAACTTTTGCCCGCAGCTCTTTGACCGCGTAGTCCCTGCGTGCGAGCAGGCTATAGGCATACTCAGATATCCAGGGCCCGAATTGTTCGCTCATCGCCACTCCTGATCAAAAAAACACGGACGCCAGAGGCGCCCGTGTTTATTAAACTCTATTCTCTCTGGCCTGACAAACTAAAAAATATCATCAGTGGGCATGGATGACTTCATGGGCTCGTCTTTTTTGGTGAGCTGGGTGGCGGGCTTGTATTCCTCTACCCGGGGAGCAGAGACTGAAGCGACAGTAAGTACTTTTTGCTCTGCTTTGTCTTCCGTCTCTTCACCCTCATCCTCTTCATGACCGGCTACCTGGGTGGGAGAGAGGTCAACGGTCTTTACGCGGAGGCGTGCATCGATCTTCTTGGCCATTTCTGGATTGTTGCGCAGGAACTCTTTGGCGGCTTCCTTGCCCTGGCCGATGCGTTCGCCCTCGAAGCTGTACCAGCTGCCGCTTTTTTCGACCACATCGACTTCGGTGCCGACATCGATGAGTCCGCCTTCATAGGAAATACCTTCGTTGTACATGATGTCGAATTCGGCACTGCGGAACGGGGCCGCGACCTTGTTCTTCACCACGCGGGCGAGGACGTGGTTGCCCATGACCTCTTCGCCCTTTTTGATGGCTTCCTTGCGGCGGATATCGATACGGATGGACGAATAGAACTTGAGCGCCTGGCCGCCGGTCGTGGTCTCAGGGTTGCCGAACATGACGCCGATCTTCATGCGGATCTGATTGGTGAATATGAGGGCGGTATTGGTCTTGCTGACGACGCCGGCGAGCTTCCTGAGCGCCTGGCTCATGAGGCGGGCATGGAGACCCATGTGGCTGTCGCCCATTTCGCCTTCGATCTCGGCCCGGGGGGTGAGGGCGGCGACAGAATCAACTACCACGACATCCACCGCTCCGCTGCGCACCAGAGTCTCGACGATCTCGAGCGCCTGTTCGCCGGTATCGGGCTGGGAGATGAGCAGATTGTCGACATCGACACCGATATGCTGGGCATAGAGGGGGTCAAAGGCGTGCTCGGCATCGACAAAAGCGACGTTGCCGCCCTTTTTCTGGGCCTCAGCGATGATATGTGAGCAGAGGGTCGTTTTGCCGGAGGATTCCGGTCCATAGATCTCGGTGATACGGCCGCGAGGAACGCCGCCGACTCCGAGAGCAATATCGAGAGCGATAGAACCGGTCGAAAAGACATCGATCTGCTGTTTTTCCTTGTCCCCGAGCTTCATGATGGAGCCTTTGCCAAAGGTTTTTTCGATCTGGATCATGGCAAGCTCGAGAGCTTTCTGTTTGTTGGGATCTGTCATGCGGCACCTCCAAAAAAATAGCTTTTAGTACACAAAAAACACAGGCTTGGCTGTGTTTTGGTATGGTTTAGTGGAACGTGAACAGTATACAAAGGAACGAGCGAGAATACAAGGACATACACACAGCTTATTAGTACGTTCGTATAATAACAAATAATTGTCGGTAACGCAACACTAACAAAATAGAAGCGTGCTGTCGTTGTATTGCGGTACAAATCATTAATAGTAAAGAGTTAACGAGTTGGCGGGTTCACGAGTTGGGGGCTAATTCAATAGAAAGCACTGGCTGTATAAGAATAACTGGTTAACGCGTTAACTCGCCAACCCGCAACGTATATTCCCAGCATTGTCCCTATGGTATGATACCGCCGTTATTTGAGCCACCAGTGAGGATGCACCATGCCCGATCTCTGTGCGATAGAAGCGATCGATGTTCAGAAAAGCTATGCCGTCGGGGAGACAACCATAGAAGCATTGAAAAATTTATCTTTTTCTGTGCAAAAGGGAGAGATCGTCGCGGTCATGGGGCCGTCGGGCTGCGGCAAGACGACCCTGCTCAACTGCCTTTCAGGACTGGATGAGATCGACGGCGGGATCGTGAAGATCGGCGGATTCGACCTGCACGGGCAGAATGACCAGGAGAGGACCCGTATCCGGGCCCGGACCATGGGCTTTGTGTTCCAGTATAACAACTTGATCCCCGTACTGACGGCGCTGGAAAATGTAGAACTGCCGCTGCTTTTTCTGGGGCAGTCGGCAAAACAGGCGAGGCAAAAGGCAGCGTCCCTGCTCGAAGCAGTGGGGCTCAAGGACCGGATCGATCATATGCCGTCACAGTTGAGTGGCGGGCAGCGGCAGCGGACGGCGATCGCCCGGGCCCTCTGCAATGACCCGGTCATCCTCTGGGCGGACGAACCGACCGGGGACCTGGACGAACCGTCAGCACTGGCCGTCATGGACCTGTTCACGGAGATCAACCAGAGAGATAAACAGACCATCGTCATGGTGACGCACAATGCTGTCCTGGGGGAACGTGCTCACCGGACCGTCCGTATGCAGGGCGGAGCGGTCCTGGCCTAACTTACCGATCTTACGAAGATTCCTATGGTATTGATAGCTGCTTTGGCGGTCATGAGCATGTTCCTCCTCTGGTTCGCCTGGCGGGCGATCCGGCTGCCACTGCTTGTCCGTATGGCGGTGCGTGCTATTGCCCGCCGCCGATCGACCGCTATCCTCATCGTCATCGGCACCATGGTCGGGACCGCACTCCTGTCGTCTTCGCTCGCGATCGGCGACACCCTGAAGGATTCACTCTACAAGACGATACTGGACCAGCTCGGGGAGCTGGACGAAGTGGTCGTCACCCAGGCGGCTTCTGACCAGGCAGATTTCTTTTCGGTGGATACCATCAAAAGCGTTTTCTATTCTGATTCTGTCGTGACCTATCTGAGAGAACAGAAGGACGATGTCATCGAAGCGTATCTTCCCGCACTGCTCGCCTATATGGCGGCAGAACATCTGGATCCGGTCTCGGGAGAGGTGATCGCTTCCGAGCCGAGCGTGACCATCATCGGGACGCGGGTGGATGATTTTCGCATCTATACCAAAAATCCCGCGGTATCCGACTTCACGGTTCAAGAATGTATCGTCTCGGACGAACTGGCCCGCGTTCTCGATCTCACCATAGGCAGCCCTGTCCGGCTGTCCCTGTGGGGTGTCGACAAAACGTTCGCGGTCAAACAGATCATTGCCCGTCGGGATTTTCCCTCCATCCATATGCAGGGCTATACCGTCCTCCTGAATCTCGACAGTATTTATGGCATACTCAATGCTTTTGAAGGTTCGGTTAATTTCTTTTCCAATGAGTATCTGTCCTTTTTGACCAAAAATTCTTTCTTCAACCGCGAAATGGACACCTTTCGTCAGCTCATCCGCGAAATGCCCGAAGATCCTATCAATATGGTCATGGTATCCAATGTCGGCGACCGGCATCGCGGCGTCCTGAAGACGGACGAGGCGAAAAGTCTGCTGGAGCAATACCTCACCACCTATCAGGAGCAGCATCCAGAAACTGCTTCGACCGCGTTCACAGTCCGAGCCGTGAAAGCAGAAGGCCGGGCCACAGCAGACTTGATCGGTCAGGCCTTCACGGCCATGTTCCTCATCCTGAGCGGATTCAGCATGGTGGCCGGGATCGTTCTTATTATCAATATATTCACCCTGCTCGGCGAAGAGAGGAAGTCCGAGATCGGGCTCATGCGGGCGATGGGAATATCAAAGGGAGTGATCGCCGGGATGTTCCTCATGGAAGGGATGCTGTACTCCCTGGTATCCTCGATCATCGGGGCGACGGCCGGGGCTGGTGCTGCCTGGGGTGCGATCACCCTGGGCCAGAAACTGGCCGGGAAGCTGTCCCTGCCCAGCACGTTCAATTTAAGCTTTTCCCTGACCTGGTCGCACTTCTTTCTCGCGATCGCTCTCGGCATCTCGATCACCTGCATCACGGTCCTGTTCACCAGCCTCCGGATCAGCAGCATGAACATTATCTCCGCCCTGCGGGACATCCCGCCAGCCCGCGGGAGGAAACGGTCACGCTCCGGCCTGATCACAGGGGGGATCATCGTGCTGCTTGGCATGCTGCTGACCCTGGCAGGGCTGGGGCTGTCGGGCTTCCGGGCACCTCTGTACCTCCTGGGCCCCTGTATCATCGTCGCCGGGGGAGCCCTGATCTTCCGTCCGGTTCTGGCGGACAAGTGGGTCATGACCACGGCTGCCTTGAGCGTCGGCCTCTATTCCCTGCTCTCTGGTCGTTTCATTCCCGGCTTCTATGATGACCCGATCGCTTTCGTTTCCTCCGGACTGGTCATGCTGACCGCCGCGGTGGTACTGGTGGTCAACTTTGACCGGCTGATCATCCAGCCGGTCCGCTGGGCGACCCGCTGGCGTCCACGGTTCGGTGCTTTGCTCAAAATGGCGATCTCCTATCCGCTGAGTTCACGCTTGCGGACCGGTCTGACCATTTTCATGTATGCTATCGTGATCTTTTCGGTGACCCTCATCGCGGTCATGAAACATCTGCAGCAGTCAGAATTTTCCCACATGCGGGAACAATACCTCCAGGGGTATGACCTCAGGATCCAGTTCAAGATGCCGAGTCCAGGTTTTGACCTGCATGCAGCTTTGAGTGTCGAGGACCCAGCACTATGGGACACTATCAGCCGGGTGGATATCGAACGCTCAAAAATGATGACGATACCTGACCCGGCCGCCGCGGATACTCAAGCGGTCTATCTCCCGGTAGCCATGCTCGATGAAGACAATATCTCATCAGTACAGGAACTCCCGCTCCGGGCCCGCAGCGATCAGGCGGCCTCTGATTCCATAGCCTGGAAGTCTCTTTTGACAGCCTCCGACACGATCATCCTCGGCTGGCTCAGTGACCCGGACAATCCCGAAACAGCATTCCCATTGGCTATTGGCAGTGAGGTGACCCTTTGCGACGCGGACGTCCCGGATACCTGTACGGTACGGCAGGTGGTGGGTATGGTGGACTCTGATCAAAGCTATACGTCAGCTCCCGGGCTGGAAGAAAGTCTGAACATCTCCCGCTTCAGCGTGCAGGGGACCTATCGGTTGGATATCGCCGACGGGCAGGACATTGCCGAAGTCACGAAGCGGCTTGAGCGGGTTCTTACCCGCTACGGAGCAGAGGTGATCGATCTCCAGGCACAGCTGAAAAGCCAGCTTGATTTCATGAACATGTTCTTTGCCCTCATGCAGGTCTACCTGGGCGTGGGGCTCATCATTGGTATTTCCGGACTCGGGGTGGTCATGATCCGGTCGGTCCACGAACGCCGCCATCAGATCGGGATCATGCGGGCGATCGGATTCCAGCGGTCAGACGTGGTGGTCAGCATTGTCATCGAGACCGGCGTCATCGCCTTCATCGGTATCGCCATCGGGACGGTGCTGGGGATCACCACGGCCTATACCATGTTCGAACAGCAGCTGTCAGCCAACGGGGCGGGGATATCATTCACTGTCCCTGCGCTCGAGCTTCTGGGTATTACTGGTCTGAGCTTCGCTCTATCCCTGCTCGCCAGCATCTACCCGGCCCGCCAGGCTGGCAGTATCGCTCCGGCTGATGCCATGCGGCATTTAGAGTAGTTCAAATAGCGCGCTTAATACCTTGCTTCACAGCATTGATCGGATGAACCAACAAAAAGACCATCGCGAACGATAGTCTTTTTGTTGGTTTTAGATGCTATTACGGTCATTTCTTCCAGTTCTTCTGATTTCTCTTGGCGGCCTTCTGGTGTTTTTGTTTTGAGCCCTGCCCCGGTCTGCGGTTCTGCGGTCGCTGAGTCGTCGAGCCAGGAACAGATCTTTGGGGTCGCCCGAATTGCTGGCGTCCTGGCTTTAGCATCTTGTCCCCGGGCCTAACAGCCCGGAAGTCGATATAGCCGCCCCCGACATTGGTGCTCAGGAGCTGGACTCGGCAGGCCTGGCCGATATCGAGACCTTCGTAGCCGACCAGCACTTTGCCCTCCACCGGCGGGTCCAGGAGGCGGACCCAGGTGCCTTTGATGGACGCTCCGGTAACGAGTGCGTCGAATTCCTGTCCGACCTTGGATTCCAGCAGCAGGGCAGCTGCTGACTTCTCGACCTGACGCTCTACTTTGCGGGCGGCGTCTTCCTGGAGGGTACAGTTCTCCGCGATGCGGGCGAGATCGTTGCTGGTATAGGGATTGGACGAGCCGGACATGGCGGCTTTCAGCAGTCGCTGGGTGATGAGGTCGGGGTAGCGGCGGTTGGGAGCGGTCGAGTGGTTGTAGTCTTTGACCGCGAGGCCGAAATGCCCCTCGGTGCTGCCGCCCGGGAGCTCGAGCGAGTACTGGCCGGGACCGAGCAGCTTGATGACATCGAGGGAAATATCAGGGTAATGCAGCGGGTCGGCTTTTTTCCGGGCCTGCAGGAATTGGTCGAGAGCCTTCGAGTCCGGGATAGCCGGAAGCAGAAATTCGTGTTCAGCTGCCAGCTCGACGATGCGTTCCCACCGCTTGGGTACGCGGACCACCCGGCGGATGGAGGGGAACTGATGAGCCGTGAGGTAGCGGGCAGTGACGGAATTAGCCGCGATCATGAACTCCTCGATGATATCGGTCGCCCGATTGAGGAATACCTGAGTCAGTGACTTGAGCTCGTCCCCCTCGAATACCGGTTTGACCTCGATGGTCTCGAGGCCCAGGGCTCCGTAGAGGAACCGGCGGGCTTGGAGAGCTTTGGCCACGCGTTCCTGGAGTTTCATATTGTCGGCCAGGCCGGGCATGGTCTGCAGGGCGTCCGGCATCGGTCCGGTCTGATCGAGCCAGGCCGCGACGCTGATGTAGGCCAGCTTGGCCTGATTGTGGACCAGACCACGGTAGACATCGGAATTCAGCAGAATGCCGTCTGGAGCAAACGTCATGTCCACAACGATGGCTTGCCGGTCCACGCCGGGGTTCAGGGAGGTCAGGTCATTGGACAGCCGGGGCGGCAGCATGGGAAATATTTCAGCCATGGTATAGACCGAGGCGGTGTTGTGAGCGGCGTGCTGGTCCAGAGCAGTGCCTTGACGGACATAGCCGTCGACATCAGCGATGGCGACCAGGATGCGGACCGTTCCGTCGGCTAGTTCCTCTGCCACGGTCAGCTGGTCGAGGTCGAGTGAGTCATCATTGTCGAGTGAGCACCAGAGCAGGTGTCTGAGGTCGCGGACCGTCGGGTCTGTCCTGGCCGGTTCGTCCTGGAACGCAGCGGTCTCAGTCAGTACCGCCGGCGGGAACTGGGGCAAAAGCCCCTTTTCCAGCATTACCCGTTTAGCGATGATCTGGAGGATGGTGCGGTGCTGCTGACTGGTCTGAGCTTGTTCTGATTTTGTCTCTGTTTCGTTCATAGGGATGCCTTTGATAGTACATGGATGGCAGGACTAGTGTACCATAATGGACAGTTCAGGTAGCAGCTCCCGAGTTCGAGAAACGATTGCAACCCCCTAGAGGGAAAAGTGTAGGATGATGAG
>CAYOQW010000021.1:3355-10382 GCA_964406175.1 uncultured Candidatus Saccharibacteria bacterium | reverse complement strand
ACTTGGCATAGTCAATATGCAGGACTACAGCAATATCGATCAGACCATCAGCCTGCTGGAGTCTGTCTCATTCGTCATCTCTCTCCTGGCGATCGTGATCGGCGGCATCGGGGTCATGAATACGATCATCATGTCAGTATTTGAGCGGACTCGGGAAATAGGTGTCCTGCGTGCGGTCGGTTGGAAACAAAAAAGCGTCGTCGCTATGATCCTGGGAGAGGCCGCTCTGATAGCGGTCATCGCCGCCATCGTCGGCACGTTTATTGGGTTGTTCATCATTTTTCTCGTCATGCAGACCAATATGGGTAAAGCCTGGCTGGAACTCTCCTTTGACCCGATAGTCCTACTGCAGGTCATGGGTGTCTCGCTGGCTGTTGTCCTCATCGGGGCACTCTATCCTGCCTACAGGGCATCACGTTTTTCTCCTATCGAAGCGCTACGCTATGAATAGCCAATCCTCCATCATCCAGCTGAAAAATGTAAAAAAACACTTTGAAAACGGCATGATCCGGGCTCTCGATGGCGTATCACTCGAGATCAACCGAGGCGAATATGTTTCTATCGTTGGCCCGTCGGGCTCCGGCAAATCAACACTTTTGAACCTGATCGCCGCTCTGGATACCCCGACTGAGGGAACGGTGACCATAGACGAGATCGCGATTGACGAACATGCAGACCTCGACGAGCTTCGCAGTCACCAGATCGGATTCATTTTCCAATTGCACAATCTCCTCCCGCACCTCACGGCACTCGAGAACGTCATGATCCCCATGCATGAAGTACCAGGCAGCAAAAAACAAAAAGCAGCCAAGGCTCTGGGACTCCTGAAGCTCATCGGTATCGGGCACCTGGCAGACAAAAAGCCGACCAAGCTGTCCGGTGGTGAACGTCAGCGGGTCGCTATTGCCCGCTCTCTGGCCAACGACCCTGCCATCATCCTCGGTGATGAACCGACCGGCGATGTCGATACCACGACCGGCCAGGAGATCATGGATATCCTGCAAAAACTGAACCGGGACAAGGGCGTCACGCTCATCGTGGTGACCCATGCCCCGGAGATCGCCCGGCAGGCTTCACGAATTATCGAGATCAGAGATGGCAGGATACACTCAGCCGGCTGAACCGGTCTGTATGATCGCTCCCTGCGGCATCAACTGCTCGCTCTGCCTGGCCCACCTGAGGCAGAAGAACTATTGCCCTGGCTGCCAGGGCTCTGATGACCAGAAACCCCACCACTGTCAGACGTGTGCTATCAAGCACTGTCCCGAACAGCAAGGAACTGATCCTCTTTTTTGTTTTTCCTGTATCCGTTTCCCCTGTCAGCGTCTAAAGCAGTTCGACAAACGCTACCGGCTACGCTATGGGCTCAGCCCGATCGAAGATCTGCAGCGGGTCCAGGAAGTGGGACTCCCTGCCTTCCTCGCAACCGAAAGCCCAAAGTGGCTCTGCAAAAAGTGCGGCGGCCAGCTGTGCATGCATCGGGACACCTGCCCATCCTGCGGTGACGTGCGACAGATCATTCCTTTGCCGCTGCGGCCGCGAGCCAGAAAGACAAAGGGCTGACCGGATGTGCGAACTGGACATCGACGAACGGAGGGCTATAATACCTCCATAGTCCACCTGTGCGAACCAGTATACTGACAGAAAGGCCATCCATGACAGACACCAGCCCCCAAACCCCACCTATCGCATCCGAAACGCTGACACCACCCGTGCAGACCATCACACCGCCACCAGTTCCTCCTGTACCTGCAGCACCGCCAGTGCCGGAAACCGTAGGGTTTGCAGCACTCAGCCCAAGGCCAAAAAAGACCAGCAAGCTCCCCTTGGTCCTCGGCTCCATGCTCATCACTCTCATCGTGATCTTCGCGGGAGCCTATATGGTCTACGGCAAAGAGATCAACACTGCATTTGACAAAGTGTTCGGCAAAGACGAAACAACTGAAGAGGCAGCCTCTGCCAAAGATGACACCGACTCTGATGCCATCACACCCCCAGCAGAGACGCCGGTGTCCGTCCCTGTTTCGACCCCGGCTGTGATCACGCCTGTCGTCACTCCTGTGGTCACTGGACCGGCTATCACCTCAGCAGACATGCCGCTGTTCTATTCTGTCGGCAACGCTCTCTGGATGCGTGACAGTGCTGGTACTGCCTCCAGGATCCTCACGACCGGAGCTGAGGGACTCTACCGCGTGCAAAGCTATGATGCCTCGCATATCGGCTACTACCGCTGCGATACCGTCACCGGTGATTTCGGCTGTTCCGTGTACTCATTGGACTGGAAAACCGGCGCCGAGACCAAGCTCTGGACCGGCGCACCCTCTGATTATCTCCAGCAGCTCGCGTTCTATGACAGCGATACCTGGGCCGTCCTCATCGACAACTCGGTCGGTATGACCATCAACTGGAAACTGGTACTCCATGACGGTGCCACGGTCACGACCCTGTTCAATGAAACCTCGAGCGAAGCCTATGGCCGCGGCGGCTATGTCGAGGATTCGAATGTCCTTGCGTTCTCGCCCGACGGCACCTACATCCTGCATATTGCCACCAGTTCACCCCGGAGCGGCAATGATTTCAGGGTCTATGTCTACAGCATGACCGGCACAGAGATCACGCAGATCCCGGATGGAACTCAGCCGGTCTGGATCAGCAATACCCAGATCCTCTACCGCGACAAACTCGCGGACAAAGCCGCGGTCTGGACCGTGACCACTGGCGAAAAAGCAGTGATCGCGTCCATACCAGCTAGTGCCTACCGATACCAGCTCCATCCTGACGGCAAACGCGTTGCCTTTTTCACAGACGCCGGTCTGGGCGAAGCCTGGATCTATACCATCGCAGACAAGACCGCAATCCTGGCGGGAACCACGCTCCTGGACGGTACCTGGGCCTTCAATGGCTCTCTGGTCGGCAATCGTGCCGAAGCCTGCCCCATCGGCGGCTGCGATATGCCGTATTACGGTGATATCAATGTGACCGAGCAGATCATCAGTCTGAAAACAACAGACGGCACCACCGCGGTCATTGACCTCGGCACCGGCGGCCGTGCGATCACCGTAGAATACAGCATCTGGAAATAGAACAGCATGGCGACAGCACGTTCTGTATATTCCGTCATCGAAAGCAAACCTACCATCGAGGGTGCCGGCGTGCACCTGCGGAGAGTCTTCGGGTTTGGTGACACATTGGAACACGACCCTTTCCTCCTGATGGACGACTTTCGAGGTGAAGAGTCCTGGAAGTACAAAAAAGGCTTTCCCTCTCACCCGCACCGCGGCATTGAGACCATCACCTATGTCCTCGCCGGCACGGTGAAGCACAGCGACAGCCTGGGGAACAAGGGTACTATCCGTCCGGGTGAGATACAGTGGATGACCGCCGGCAGCGGCATCATCCATGAGGAGATGCCCAAGGGAGACGAACAGTCCCGCATGCATGGCTTCCAGCTCTGGGTGAATCTGCCAAAGAAGGCAAAAATGATGAAACCCCGCTATCAAGAGGTGAAGGCGGCGACCATACCAGTTGTCACGCTGCCAGAAGGTGGCGACGTTCGAGTGATCGCAGGGCAATTCCAGACGACCAAGGGTCCGGTCAAAGACCTCATAGTGGATGTTGAGTACTTCGACGTGACTTTACCCCCAAAGGCTTCCTTTGAGCACCCGGTAGCAGCCGACCGGATCGCGTTCATGTATATCATCGCGGGCGAAGCCGGCATCGGCGGGCAGCCCGGTAGACTGTATGGCAACTACTGTGGCATCACGCTCAAGGACGGCGATCTGGTCGCTGTGACCGCCTCTACCGAAGGTACTCGTTTTTTATTGATCTCCGGGAAACCGCTGAACGAGCCCGTCGCCTGGGGCGGCCCGATCGTCATGAACACCGAGGAAGAGTTGAAACAGGCGTTCAAAGAATACCAGGCAGGCACGTTCATCAAAGACTGAAAGGATCATTTTCCCCTTGAACCGCAAGCGGGTTTTCGTCCACGACCTCATGCAGCAAAACTACCAGTACGAGCTGACCGCACCAAACGGACAGCAGTTCGACCCGAGGTTCCAGCCACAGCTCACTCCGCAGGAGATGCTGGAGCTGGGCGTCTTTGGAGGCAAATACTTGACCGACTGCCGGGACGAATACCCTGCCAGCTGGTTTGCAAAAGCGAAGCTCTGCCACGAGCGGCATGACCCGCAGCTGAACTTCTATGGCGTGAACGCCAGCCAGCCGCTCTCGGTCTGGCGAGCCAAAGGCTGGATCGCAGCCGAAGACCCCCGCGGCTGGTTCCAGTGGTACTGCCGATACTACCTGGGGCGAAGGATACCGGATGAAGACGACCGGCAGATCAGACGCTGGCGGGCTATGACCCGGCATATCGCCCAGATCCGGAACAACTGTCAACCTGGCGATGCTTCTTGCCATACCCGCCAGAGACAGGCATTATTGCACTGGGCGTATGACAGCAGGAAACTCTAAGATGGTCCTGACGAAACGTCATTCACCGTTTCGCTTTGTTTTTCAAAGGTCACTCGCATGAACACACCAGAAAAAGCAGCAGCCATTCCAGCCCCCGCGATCAGGAACAAAGTCATTTTGTTCATCCTGGGCCTCACGCTGGTTTATGGTATGACCTTTCTCGGCATCGCAGGGTTACTGCGCACCAATGCCAACCAGCCGCAGATCGACCTGGCGGGAGTGGCAGTCGCCGATATCACCTCCGGCTCTCCCGTTTTTTCGGTGATCCCTCAGACCGTGGTGGATTTTAGCCAGAGTCTGGAACCGTTCATGATCATCTATGACGGTACTGGGTCACCGTTGACAGGCAACGGTTCCATGAACGGTCAGGTCCCCTCCCCCTCTCTCGAAGTACTTCAAAAGTCCAGCGCACATGGCGAGAGTCAGATCACCTGGCAGCCCCGAAATGGTGTACGCATCGCAGCGGTCATTCGGCCTATTGCCGGCTCCATCTCAGGCTATATCCTGACTGGCCGGTCACTCCAGGAAGTCGAACAGAAGACAGACCGGCTCCTCATCATCACCCTGTGCGCCTATGCGGGAACGCTCCTTCTCGCCTTTATCCCGCTTTATATATTCAGAGAACGGTACAAACCCAAAACCTGAGAAAGCAGCGACCTCCCAGAAGATATGTCGTTTCCTGATCTGGTTTCTGGTATAGTTCACCCGGTTTCACCGATCGAGGTCCTCCCGCATGCTGCAGTATCTCGTGATAGTCGGAGCGACAGCTCAGCTCCTCGGTATCGGCTCCTACATCATCAATACGGTCAGAGGCAAAACCAGACCCAATCGGGTCACCTGGATCCTCTGGGCGCTCGCTCCCATGATCGCGTCGGTCGCCGCTCTGTCTGACGGTGTCCGCTGGGCGATCCTGCCCGTGTTCATGGCCGGATTCGGCCCGCTGCTGGTGCTGATCGCTTCATTCCTCAATCCGAGATCCTACTGGAAGCTCCAGCCATTCGATTATCTGTGCGGTCTGTTCTCAGTGCTCGCTCTTGTCCTGTGGGCGATCACCAAACAACCAGAAGTTGCTATTATTTTTTCCATACTCAGCGATGGGCTTGCGGCTGTGCCGACCTTGACCAAGGCCTGGTCTCACCCCGAGACAGAATCCGTCGGTCCTTTCGTAGGCGGGCTCTTAAGTCAGATGACCAGTTTCTTTGCCATTCAAACCTGGACCATGACATCGTTCGCCTTCCCTGTCTATCTCGTCAGCATCAATCTGATGTTCATCGGTATCCTGGCACGACAGTATTTCATTCCCCAATTTGCTAACCGGAGGAGACCGCAATGACCAAACCGTTCCACTATTCCAAGAAAAACGCTCTTGCCTATCAGAACCTGGCCATCGACAGCACATCGTACGAAGCTCCCTATCGCGAAGCTGAGTGGATCCTGGGTGACCTGAAAGGCAAAAGATACCTGGATTTCGGCTGCGGCACCGGACGAAGCTCCGCCTTCCTCCTCCAGCTCAATGCCATGGAGGTCATCGCCGCTGACCACAACGAGAACATGATCAGACAGGCCGTCAGTCTGCACGCCGGCCAGAGCATCACGTTCCACCTGATCAAGGATTCACTGCCTGTTGCACCGGCGTCCCTGGACGGAGCCTTCAGCTCCTATGTGTTCATGGAGATGAACAGCCTCTCTGACATCGAACATTTCATGCAGGAGATCGGGAAGGGATTGAAACCAGGGGCACCCTTCGTCATCCTGGTCACGAATCCTGACTCCGCCTTTGGCCACGACTATGTCAGCTTCAAGTACAAGGACGCCAAAGAACTCAAAAGCGGTGACCAGACGCCGGTGACGATCAAAGGGCCGGACCCCTTCACGATCACCGATTATTACTGGACGGAATCAGATTACCGGCTGGCTCTGCAGACTGCCGGTTTTGACATCAAAACCGTTACCTTCCCAAAACCCGCCCGCGGGGAATGGCTTGACGAGATGTTCGTCCCGCCCAGCATGGTGATCTCGGCCAAAAAGAAATAAGGAGCGACCCATGCCCAATGCCAACTGGAAAGCGGTACGTATCTCGGTCATTCTGTCCCTGGTGTTCTTCGCCGGCATCTTCGTCCCCTCCCTGCTGGGTATGGACGGCTTCAACGGCGGCTTCGCCCTGTCCGTGTTCAGCGGTTTTTTCATGATGATCGGCATCATCTCCGCAGCCGTCTACGCCTCACTGGCCAGACAGCAGGACAAACTGTTCGCCGGTCAGGACCTCCTCGCCCGCTGGACGTACACGCAGGACGAATGGAAGCAGTACTTTGCCGATGAATCGGCCCAGGACCGAAAGATGAAGACCTGGATGTTCTATCTGGTCGTCTTCTGGGCTCTGGTATGCGGCATAGGGTTCATGATCTATGACACGGACAACGGCATCTACGTGCTCTACATGATGCTGGGGCTCATCGTCCTCATCGGCTTCGTGGCCTGGCTCTCGATCCGACTGACGAAGCACAAACTGGAAAAACATGGCGGCGAAGCCTGGATCAGTACGACCGGCGCCTTCATC
>CAYOQW010000021.1:0-3345 GCA_964406175.1 uncultured Candidatus Saccharibacteria bacterium | reverse complement strand
GGCAACTCACTGTCCCAGGTCACCTATCTCGACGATGAAAAGCAGCCGCAGATCGAGATCGAGTATTTCGGCGGCAATACCAGCTATTCGGTCCGAATTCCAGTACCTACCGGCAAAGCCGATGAAGCCAGGATGATCGCCCAGAAGCTGGCTCAAACCATAAAACATTAAAGGAGCACCATGTCCTGGCAGACACGCTGTGCGCTTGGCATTGAACTGGTACTTTGTACGACCAACGAGGACGGCAGCCCCCATGCGATCATGGTCATCTCCGGAGGGCTCATGAACGACCGTCTGGTCTTGAGCGACTGCGAAATGCAGACTTCTGAAGCCAATATCGCGCGCGAAAGCCGCGTCTGCCTTGTCGCCCAGGGGGATGGACACTACTACCGCGTTGAAGGAAAGGCCGAACTTCATGATAAGGGCAGATTTTTTGACCTCGCCGTCGCCCACAATAAAGGCTCCTCAACGGTCAAACACGCCATCGTCATCACGATCCAGGCCGTCTATGACCTGGACAACGCAGTTCGCATTCTTTAAAAACCAGAAAAGCACGAGAACTCTCACCATAATGCTCTCCAGACTCCAGCTTCCAGATCATCACTTACATAGCATAAATCATGGAAAATTCAGCCTTTGAATATGAACATCCTCCGGTATCCCTCGACGAACTGCTAACCGAAATGCAAGCCGCCGGCATTACTCCATACCCGGAAGAACAAATACGAGATACTCTTACCCGGCTCCAAGACACGGTATTGACCAGCGATGGCCTCTATGGTTTACGCTTGAGCCGTTTCGGTAGCCGAAAAAACAATACCTACTGAGTAATCGCTACGAACGGCTTTGAAGCTCCGCATCGGTACTCCCGGCAATTCGGCACCCGTGACGTTTTTCTCTGATCCAGGCTGTATATATTCCCAAACCTCAGAGGTCTCATATGACAAAGGTTGATGCAGAATTCTTCCATCTGCTCTTGATCACAAGTGTCGCCTGCCTGATCCTGGGACTCACCGGTTGCACGACCAGCAAAGCAAAGAACACAGAGGATAATGGCAGCCCTTCGACTGAAACGACAACGCAGACACTACTGACACCAGTACCCGCGGCGCTTTCGACGCCCATCTCAAACGCGGTATCTGCCACTCCTGCCACACCTCCCGCCACAGCAAATCCTCTTTGCGACTGGATCGACACCTCTGATGTCATCCTACAGCTGAGCTTCGCTGAGGGGACCGTCCCGGACAGCTCCTATTCCGCAGGCTTTTCCTATGACCGCGGGACATCGTACGGTGATCACTACCTCGGCCGCCTGGCCCGCAAAAGCTGCGATTACCGGGTCGGCTTCACCCTCAGTGAAACTGCTGATATCAAAGCGGCCACGGTCCGGGTCATGGGGAACAGCTACAATGAAAAAGTGGTCCTCGATCCCCTGTCAGCGACCAATATCCTCTTCGACGGTGGGCTGCCAGTGGCCGGAAAAACAGTGCTCGTCCGGGTGACAGACATCCAGAACCAGGGAAAGTAAAACTATTCCATATTTAGGAAAGATCTCTATGCCCACAAAGCAATTCACCCTCTCCGTACTCCCAGAGACGATGGCGGTCTGCCGGCTCGACGCAGCTGCTGGTATCCCCGCCTGGGTGATCAACGACAGTTTCTTTTCCATCACCGGCACCACTGACGAGATCTCGATCGTCTGTCCTCAGAAGCAGGTACCCGACGATCAGCCTGCAGAAAAGAACTGGCGCGCCTTGAAGGTCGAGGGACCGCTGTACTTCTCCCTGACCGGCATCATGGCTGCTCTCTCTGCCCCGCTGGCAGAGGCAGAGATCTGCGTCTTCGCGCTGTCCACGCATGACACCGATTACGTCCTGGTGAAGGAGGACCATCTGGCCGAGGCCAAAGAGCTCCTCAGCAGATTCTGCACGATCAAAGACCAGGCATGAGACGAACTGACCGGGAGATCACTGACAGAGCCCGGATCGAGCAGATCATCCGCTCCTCGGATGTCTGTCATGTTGCCTTTTCAGACACCCCGCATCCCTACGTCCTCCCGCTGAATTTCGTCTATCTGGACGGCTGTCTGTACTTCCACTGCGCCCGCGACGGGCGCAAGATCGACCTGATAGCCGCAGACCCGCACGTCGCCTGGGAAGTCGATCGCCAGATCGACCTGATACCGGCCGATCAGCCCTGCGGTTGGGGCATCCGGTACGAAAGCGTCGCCGGCACCGGTATCGCCTCCATCCTCACTGACGAAGCCGAAAAAGCCAAAGCACTGACAGCTCTGATGACCAGGTATTCTGGCAAGACTGACTGGACTTTCTCGCATGAACAGCTGGGGTCAGTGACGGTGGTCAGGATCCAGATCGCTGAAATGACAGGAAAAAACAAACAGTACTAGTTAGTATTTCTGCTTCGCAGTGCATGGGGATGTTGTGATCATTTCTCAGACGCAATTTGTAGGATATTATGCATATACAGGTTTACATTCACTGACACAGGATCGATCATGCACCTCTCTCTGCCCGGCATCATACTCGCCTTTCGCGAATCGCTCGAAGCACTGCTCATTATCACCATCATCCTGAAATTCCTCGACCGGACCTCGAATACTCACCTGAAGAAACAGGTCATCCTGGGCGTCACCCTGAGCCTCGGTGTTTCCATGATCGCTGGTGTAGGTCTCTATGCGGTCATTCGCGAGCTGGATCACCTCGAAAACATTGGCGAACTGTACAACAGCCTCGCCAGCCTGGTCGCGGTTTCTCTCATCATCACGTTCATCGTCTGGATGATCCTCCATGGCCGCGACCTCCAGCGGCAGATCGAGACCAGGACAGCACAGAGCCTCTCCCCGGCGGGCATTCTGGCCCTCACCACCCTGCTGGTCACCCGGGAGGGGCTGGAGATCGCCATCCTCACCTTTGCCGGTCAGTTTGATGCTGCTTCCATCCTGTCCGGGCTGCTGCTCGCCGTGCTGGGGTCATACCTGCTGTCCAAAGCTCTGATCAAGATCAATTTCTCAGCGGTATTCCGGTTCACACTCCTCTATCTCATCATCCAGACCGGCTATCTGATCGGCCACGGGTTACATGAAGGACTTTCTGCCGCCAGCACACTCGGCTCTATCAGCGAACACAGTGCACTGATCACCAAAGCCTTCGACCTCACGCACACCGCACTGGACCATGAGACAGGCCTGGTAGGTGTACCGCTGAATGTCCTTTTCGGCTGGTACTCAGACCCGGAATGGCTGCAGTTCCTGGCCCAGTACCTCACCACAGGGCTGCTGCTGGTATTCTGGTGGAAGTCTAACCGGCAAAAACAGACACCCTAGGC
>CAYOQW010000020.1:0-10390 GCA_964406175.1 uncultured Candidatus Saccharibacteria bacterium | reverse complement strand
CCCAAGGGAAAGACCATGGGACACGCCGGCGCGATCATTTCCGGCTCAGCCGGGACTGCGCAAAGCAAGATGGAAGCGCTCAGCGCAGTCGGAGTCCAGGTTGGCCAGATACCCAGCGAACTGATCTCATTTTTGATATAACTGCGTTCTCAAGTATTAAAAAAGAGCCCCAGCTTTGCGGGGCTCTTTTTTAATATTGATCTTATGATCGTTTAAATAGTGTTTTGGGGATCTGAAAACTTTCCATGTCATCCTGGCTCGAATCGATCATGGTCACTTTCGGCCTGGAAGGGGGTACCGGGTCCTCGATCCTCTGGGTGAACTGGGGAATGACATTTTCCAGGGCCGCCCATCCTGCTTTGCTGCCAGCGGGGACGATGAGAGTGATCTGGTCTCCGGGCTCTGCCTTGAAATAGGTAACTGAAGCCGTGAGGACTCTGAACTCCCCGGCTTCAGTATGGACCGTATAGTCATTGCCGATCTTTTTCAACGTACCCAGGGTCTGCACGCGTTCGACGGGGCCGATCTGCTTGTAGACAAAAGATCCGGTATCCGCAATGGTCAATTTAAGGATGTCGCCACTGATCAGCTTTGATTTGCTCGCATAGTTAGGCGGGACAGGATAACGTTTGCCATCCTGACCGATCATCGACTCGCCGTCGAAAACGCCTTCAATAACGGTCCCCGACGTGTTCACCGCAAATCCATTGGTCGGCCGCTTGGAACCGTTCAGCTTGAAGCTGGTAGCCGAGATCCCGATGACCTCTCCTAAAAGCTCCTTCATGGAATCCAGATTCTCCTGCATGGTGTCTATCATCTGGATGATCAGCTCGATCTTATTGGAATCTGCCGCGCTCATACGATCTCCTCTTCAACATAGTGAACACAGGATACGAACTGGAATATGGTCATTTTTTGATTTCACCATTACTTAATTATAGGTTTTATCGATTTGCGTGTCAAACACTACAATGTACTTCTATAGTTCCCCTGCTTTTCTTGCCCCTGTTTTTTTGTTAGTATGCAGGGGTCTAGATTCTAGATCGAGCTCCCATGTCGACTTTTATCCCATCTGCCAGCTTCCACCTCGGGCCTCTCACCTTCTACTTCTACGGATTGCTCATCACGTTCGGCATTTTGATGGGATACATCCTGGCGGTGAAGAGAGCCAGAATATACAACATACCTGTCTCCGAGATCGAAAATGTGTTTCTGCTCACGATCCCCAGCGCCATCGTGGGCGCCAGACTCTACCATGTGATCCTGTCATGGAATTACTACTCCAGTGACCTGCGGGAGATCCTCAATGTCCGCGCTGGCGGACTGGCCATACACGGAGGCATCTTCGCCAGTATTCTCGTCTTCATCATCTATGCAAAGATCCGCAGGATCAACCTGCTCGCACTCCTCGACCTCTGTGCTCCTTCACTGGCTCTTGGACAGGCCATCGGCCGGTGGGGCAATTTCTTCAATCAGGAACTCTACGGCAGCCCGACCTCACTACCCTGGAAGATCACCATCGACCCTATCCACCGTATCCCGGGCTACTACGGCTATGAATTCTACCATCCCACGTTCCTCTACGAATCACTGCTCAATCTGGCTGTCTGCCTGGGTCTCATCTATCTGGCCCGCAGATGGAAGCTCCAGTCCAGAGGCCGATTATTCTTCCTGTATCTCATAGCTTACGGCATCGTGCGGTTTGGGCTGGAATTCATCCGGATCGACGAACAGACCATACTGGGGCCCTTTAAATTTGCGCAGCTCACCAGCCTGGCCCTGATAATCATCGGCTCCGTCGGTGTATACCGCATGTCAAGACAGAAAGTCCTCAAAAAAAATCAAAAGAAGACCATTTCCTGATTGCATTCCTGCACACGACACCGTTGCACGGACCACTGGCAACTAACCCGCAAGAGCTGGCCAGCAACGTCCATCGTGAGTACTGAAAAAACTACAGAAGGAAGTGAAAAACAAAGCCGTGTCAACGTTGACACGGCTTTGTTTTTCATGTTAGTGTTACTTCCCTTGCAAATTTAATTATCACCTGCGACGCGCTGTATGTGGGATCTCCCTTTTGCTGAATTCATAGCCCTCATTGGCAGCAGCCATTCGATACTCCAGGTATCCCATGTCAATCCTGATGCAGACACCCTCGGCTCCTCGCTGGCGCTCCGTCAGGCGCTCACCCGGCTCGGAAAACAGGTCACCACCGTCTGCGCTGATCCCCCGGTAGAGAATTACCGTTTCCTCCCCGGCATCCAGTACATCGAAAAAGCATTTGAACCCCGTCTCTACGACCTCATCATCACGATCGACTGTGCAGATCTGACCAAGATGACAGGTTTCTACAAAGAGCATGAAGCCTTTTTCACCACCACTCCGCTCATTAATATTGATCACCACCCATCCAACAGCCGCTTCGGCACCGTGGCGATGGTCGCCCCCAAGGCTGCATCGGTAGGTGAGATCATGGTGCATGTTCTTGACGCGATCAAAGCTCCGATCGACCGGGATATGGCCACCTGTCTGCTGGCGGCTCTCTATTACGATACCGGCAGCTTCCAGCACTCCAATACCACCAGCGATGTCATGCATATCGCTTCGCGGCTGAAAAGATACGGCGCCAATCATGAAAATATCGCCTACTATCTGTTCCAGAAGAAATCCTTTCCGCTCCTTGCTCTCTGGGGTCTGGCTCTGCAGAAGCTCAAAGTCGACAAAGACCGGGGTATCGCCTGGGTGTTTGTATCCGAGGAGGATCTGGCCCGGACCGGCACCGGCTCCAAAGAACTGGAAGGCCTGATCGCGCTGATCCACGGGATCCCGGAAGTTAAAATGACGATCATTCTGTCAGAGCGGGGTAATGCCGTGGTCAAAGGAAGCATCCGGACCAGCAACGGAACCGATGCCGCCTACTACGCAGGACTGTTCGGAGGAGGCGGTCATCACAAAGCTGCCGGATTCAGTGCCCCTCTGGAAAAAAGCCCTTCCTTGCCCATCACAGAACCGGCTCACGACCGCCTCCCCGCGGCTTGATTTCTACCCAGTTTGATGCTATTTTGTAGCACGGCTACCTACTAGATTCAAGGAGTACCGATGGCACAAAAACCCATGGTCAAAAAAGACGAGTGTTCCGCCTGCACGCTCTGCACCACCATCTGCGAAGAAGTATTCAAGATGTCCGAAGACGGCATGAGCGCCGACGTCATCGCCTTGGACCCTTCCAAGTACGAAGCGCTGAAAGCCCAGATCAATGAAGCGGTGGACGGCTGCCCCTCTGCCTGCATCGTCTGGGTGGATGCCTAGCATTCCCTTTCCTTCTGACGAAAAGCCAAAGGAGCGGATACAGCATTCGCTCCTTTTTTTATGGAATACCGCATGAAGAATTTCACCTACACATCACTAGTCCTAGGATTAGTGCGCACCAACTGCTACATTTTGAGTGCCCCCGCCACCGGAGAAACCTATATCTTTGATCCGGATGGACCAGCTGACCAGATCCTTGAGCACCTGACAGAGGATCAACGCAGATCATGCACGATCCTCCTGACCCATGGCCATTTTGACCACATGGGCGCAGCAAAGGAACTCCAACTTGTACTGAACGCCGACGTCTATATACATACTGCCGACCAGGAGCTGCTCCTCGGCAATGTTCCAGGTCTACGCTGCGCCCCTCCGCCAGAACGGTGTTCACCATTTACCAAAGGTAAAGCATGGCCCTTTGCCGGGCGTCATATCACGTTCCTGCACACACCAGGGCATACCCCGGGAAGTGTCTGCTATTTGTTTGACAACCTGTTGTTTTCTGGCGATACTCTGTTCAAAGACTGCATCGGCAGGACCGATCTGCCCGGCGGCTGTGATGCCGACATGAAGAGATCACTGCTCAAGATCATATCGCTCCAGGGTGAATACGCCGTATTTCCCGGTCACGGACCGGCAACGTCACTGGATGATGAACGCGGATACAATCCATACTTTTTCACTATCTAATATCTCAGACAAAAAGAAACAATGAACATCAACCTCCTCCACGGAATAAACGATATCGCATGCGATGTCATCATCCTCCCTTGGTACACGTCCGAAAGCATGCCCGAACATCTGGGCAGATTCGACACCGCACTTTCATCAGAGCTTTCTACGTCTCTAGAGAAGGGGCATATGAAAGGCAAAGCTGGCGAGGTTACGGTCTTCCACACCTACGGTCTGTTTGCTTCTAGGAAACTCCTGCTCGTCGGCATGGGCGATCAGTCAAAACTTGACCGGCATACACTGCGGAAAGCACTTCATACTGCCTTTAAATGCTGTCTGCGTGATGAAACGGTCGCCATTGACCTCAAGCCACTCGTACCCGCATTCACGACCGGCTCCCTGATCCATGAGATCACGACCAGTCTTTTCTCGGCCTCCTACACCTTCGATACGTACCAGAAGATGCCTGAAAAGACACCTTCAACCATCTCGACCCTCGCGATCATAGTTGAAGCACAGACACCTGAGATGGACGCAGCTCTGCACGAAGCAGTGCTGATCGGCAATGCTGTGAACCTCGCCCGGGATCTGGTCAATACGCCTGCCAATTTCCTGACCCCTGCTCTGTTCGCTCAGAAGGCTGAGATCGAGGCGCAGAAAACCGGCTTCTCGATCAAGATACTGGAAGATACCGATATGCAGCAGCTCGGCATGGAAGCTCTGCTCTCTGTTTCACGAGGAAGCACGGAGCCGCCGAAATTTCTGGTCATGGAACACAATGCCCATCGCGCTGACCTCCCGACCGTGGTGCTCGCCGGCAAGGGAGTGACGTTCGACAGCGGCGGCATCTCTATCAAACCGAGCCGGAATATGCATATCATGAAGACGGATATGGCCGGAGCCGCGGCGGTGCTGGGGACCATGTCCGTGATCTCGCAGCTCGGTCTTCTGCTGCATGTCGTCGGCCTCACCCCGCTCACGGAAAATATGCCGGATGGCCATGCGACCCGTCCCGGTGATATCGTGACCGCCATGAACGGCAAGTCCATCGAGATCCTGAACACCGACGCCGAAGGCCGTCTGATCCTGGCCGATGCTCTCAGCTATGCAGAGCGCTTCAAACCCGAGTACATGATAGACCTCGCGACCCTGACCGGGGCATGTATCGTAGCACTTGGTCATGAAGCTGCCGCGGTCCTGGGCAATAGTCCGGACCTGATCCAGCTCTTGAAGCAGGCGTCCGGCCAGTGCGATGAGCGCATCTGGGAGCTTCCCATCTGGGACGAATACCGGGAAGACATGAAAAGCGACATAGCGGACATCGCCAATATCGGAAAAAGCGGCACAGCCGGTACCATAGAAGGCGCGGTTTTTCTGGAAGCATTTGCAGGAACGATACCCTGGGCTCACCTCGATATCGCGGGAGTGTCGGACACGACCTCCTCCCGTTTCTATTCCATACCGGGTGCCACCGGCTTCGGAGTCGCCCTGCTCGTCCAGTTCCTGAAGCTTGCAGCTGCAGAAAAACATGATGACAAGGGCTCTGAGACGGCAAGTACGGCTACATTGAAGTTTGAATAACCGCCAGGGGCAGATCCCTCATCAAAAAAGGAAGCGTCGGCTTCCTTTTTTGATATTGACAGAAAAGCGTATTGTATCTAGTATGAAACTGAATCCCGATAATTTTTATCATGATTCACATGAAACTGACCACAGAAGAAGGATATGCCCTGCGGGCAATGGCTTTCCTCGCCAGACAGTCTGACGGAGACCAGGCTTTTTCCCTGTCCGAGATAGCCAAGGTAGAAAAACTCCCTCTGCATTTTCTGGAACAGATCTTCATCAAGCTGCGGAGGCAGGAACTCGTACTCTCTCTAAGGGGTGTTCATGGCGGATATCGCCTGGCCAGGGCTGCTGCATCCATCTCAGCCTTTGATGTCATGCACGCGGTCGGAGATACCGTATCGCTGCTGGACTGCAATAAGGACTTCTGCCCTCAGGGCGATTGTTCGATGTCCCCGTTCCTCATCAAACTCCAGGACACCATCACCACGACGCTCAAGAGTACGTCGCTTCATGACCTCGCGCACCAGTCCCAATAGCTATATAAGGAGAGTTCATGTCAAACAAGCGGATCTATCTCGATCATGGAGCAACTACTCCGGTTGATCCGAAGGTCGTTGAAGCTATGAATGAGGTCATGCTGACCGATTTCGGCAATCCCTCCTCTGCTCACCAGTTCGGCGCAGACGCCCGCAAGCATATGACCACTGCCCGGATGGCGGTCTCGAAGATCATCAATGCATCTCCAGATGAGATCGTATTCAACTCCGGCGGTTCGGAGTCGGACAACTGGGCATTGAGGGGCATCGCCTCTGCGAACCGGACCAAAGGGAACCACATCATCACGACCGCGATCGAACACCCCGCGATCCTGGAAACTGCACATGAGCTGGAAAAGGAAGGATTCAAGATCTCTTTCCTCCCCGTCGATGCGGAAGGCTTCATCGATCTCAAAGAGCTGGAACAGGCGATCACCCCAAAGACGATCCTCGTTTCCATCATGGCAGCCAACAATGAGATCGGCACCATCCAGAACCTGACGGCCATCGGAGCTATCTGCAAGAAACACAATGTGTATTTCCACAGCGATGCCGTGCAGGCGTTCACCAAGACACCGCTTGATGTCAAAGCCATGAACATCTCGCTCATGTCTCTGACGGCTCACAAGATCCATGGACCAAAAGGCATCGGCTGCCTCTATATCCGCAAAGGTACCCGTATCGACAAAATGATCTTCGGCGGCCATCAGGAGAACAACAAGCGCGCTGGTACGGAGAACGTGCCCGGCATCATAGGATTCGGCAAGGCAGCTGAACTGGCGACTTCAGACCATATCGCTTCCATGAACGCCCTGCGTGACCACTTCATCAGCCGGGTCGAGAGCGAGATCCCTGACATACATCTGAACGGACCGAGAGGTGACAGTCGCCTCTGTAATAATGTGAACATTTCATTTCATTTCATCGAAGGTGAAGGCATACTCATGCATCTGGACATGTACGGCATCGCTGTCTCGACCGGCTCTGCCTGTTCTGCCCAGAACCTGGAGCCCAGCCACGTGCTCATGGCGATCGGGCTGGTGCACGAGCAGGCCCACGGTTCGATCCGTTTCACGCTCGGCAGGGAGAACACAAAGGATGAGATCGACTACACGATAGACCATCTCAAGGAGGTCATCGCAAAGCTCCGCTCATTTTCCTCGCTTCGCGCAGGCGTCGTCTATAGCACTACCGAAGAAGACCACCATTGATACTATTTTTTAGGAGTTCACATGTACATTGATCAGTACACCGATGAGGTCAGAAAACATTTCCTCAACCCCCACAATATGGGCAAGATCACAAAAGATGAGCTCAAAGACGGTGAAGCGCTCGCCACCGGCACCGTCGGCAATCCCAAATGCGGTGACCTGCTGACGGTATACCTCAGGATCAAGGGCGACATCATCAAAGAGATCAAAGTAGAGACTTTTGGCTGTGCGTCTGCGATCGCTTGTTCATCCGTGACCACTGACCTGGCCGACGGCAAAACCATTGCAGAAGCCAAAGCGATCACCAAAAAAGATGCTGCTGACGCCCTGGGAGGACTGCCTCCGGTAAAAATGCACTGTTCGAACCTCGCTGCCGAGGCTCTGCACAAAGCCATTTCCAACTATGAACAAGGAGTCGAGACCGTGACCTATGAACCTGTAAAGAAAAAAGCACCATTGAAGAAAGCCACTGCCAAAAAGACCAAATCAGCAGAACTCATCACCAAAGACATGACCCTGGGCGATGTCGTAACCAGGTACCCACTCTCCGGAGCCATCATGATGCAGTACGGACTGCACTGCATCGGCTGCCATGTCGCCACCTGGGAAACTGTCGAGCAGGGTGCTGCCGCTCACGGCCTTACACCGGACAAGATCGACCAGATGGTCGAAGAGCTGAACAAAGTGGCAGCGACTGCCTGAACCACGCGCACCGCGTAAAGAAAAACCCGCCTCATCGGCGGGTTTTTCTTTATTCAGCGACCGGGGTCGGGTTCACCAGACTCTGAGATATAAAGGTGTATTGTGCACCATCCCATTCATACATATCCTGATACACCTGAAATACCCCGGCGGTATCGCCTACTGCCGGACCGGTCAGGATATCTATCTCAACTTTGCCATTAGCATTCTTGTCACCAAGATCGACCCGGTATATCCCTGTGGTCGAGAGCGTTTCTGTCGTGGTGGTGTAGCTGATCTTGGTATTCTGCCCATCGTGCTCACCGCCCTTCAAAAGCAGGACGACCGGACCGGCATCGCTGTACTGGACCAGGTTCATATACCCACTCGTGCTGCTCTGAGCGGTGTAGACCGCTATCTCGGTCACGTCATCGTTGTTACGGTCACCGACTGTGAGAGACGTGATGGTTTGACCAGGCAATTCAGCATCCCAGAGTAAGTGGTAGAGAGGTTCTGTCCCCGCGAGGACAGCCAGTCTCGCCTGCTTATCCTTCGAATATGCCACGACGACCTCATAGCCTGCTTTGCTGTCCATGTTCTCATACCAGTATCTGACGGTCGTTATGCCGTCGGGGAAAAAAGCCTTGATCTGAGCGATGGTCGGCGGAATGGTCAGCTCTTTTTCCACGACCGGCTGAGCTACAGGAGCTGAGACCGGATTCGTGGCGGGCACCACCGGCGCAGTAGGAGGTGTCGTCACCGCCGGTACAGCTGCCGTTGTCGACGGCGCGGGCGTCGGATTGCTGGCGGTGGTGGAAGTCTGCTGCACAGTGGAAGTAACTGGCGCATCTACTTTTTTGCTGCTTTTACTGAGCATGGCCACCGCGGTAACACCGCCGATGAACAAAGCAATGACGATAGCCACTCCCAATACAACGGCTTTCTGATCGGTCCGCTGGTCTCTTATTCGTTGATCTCTCATACATTCCTCCGGTTTTGAACAGTTAAGGCATACATGACCGATATCAGCTGCCAAAGCGGCACGCTGTCCCAGGTAGCGAGATTGAGTTTCTGTTCCAGAAATCCATATCCCCGCTGGAACATGGGTCCACGCGAACCAGCCGTAGCGAGGACATGAAGGCAGGATGAGGTCGCCTCCATGGACGGTCCGGACTCGAACCAGGAGCTCCAGGTGCCGTCAGAAGATTGAGCGTTGAGCAGAAATTCTATGGCGTTCTGCCCGAGATTACTTTTCATGTAGTTATCATACGGCAGGATACCGGCCAGGACATACGCGGTCAGGCACGCATCCGAAGGGTGCTCCTCTGACACACTGAAGCCGCCGTCGGGCTTCTGCACACTGGCGATCCACTCGAGAGCACTGGTCTTCGAGTCCTGATAGCTGTTCTCCAGCAGGCTGAGGAGGCGCAAGGCGCTCGCTGTCGCATAGAGATGAGGCTGGAACACATAATCGTTCATAGCAAACGCGCCATTGGTCTTCTGCTTGGACTGAAGCCACATAAAGCCTTTCTGAAAGACATCGCTGGTGACCTCAAGTCCGCTGATCTGGAATGCCCTCAGCACTTTGGCGGTGATGCAGGTCTCCCATACTTTGTACCCCTCACCCCATTTGCCGTTCGGCATCTGGGCCTGATAGAGGTTCAAAAGCGCTTTCTTCAGCTGATCACGGTATTTCTGTCCTTCACCCTCCTCGATCAGCAGTTTGACCACAGAACAAGTGGTCAGGATATCAGATGGCTGACCAAGCTGATTGGGAAAACCACCGTCCGGCAGCTGCTGCCGCATGAAATACTCCAGGATCTGACTCCATTGCACCTGCATAGATGATCTCCAGAGATGCGTATATAGACAAACCTTATCACAAAGCACTACCAGCCACAATCAGATGGAGAGCAGATCCAAGTATACATCCAGATCCGCAGGTGAAAAGACACAGAATATGACCTTTTGAATGCCACCGTACGCACTGACGAACTCGCGCACTGAGGAAATGGCCGTTTTTGCAGCTGCTTCTTTTGGATAGCCATAGGCTCCAGTAGAAATGCAGGGAAATGCCAGAGTCTGCAAATCATTCTGTACGGCCAGGCCCAGACAACTTTTGTAACAGCTGGCCAGCAGTTCCGCTTCTCTCCCCTGCTCACGCCCCCAGATGGGACCCACGGTATGGATCACGAAGCGGCAAGGCAGATCGAACCCCGGTGTGATGCGTGCCTCTCCGGTCGGACATCCTCCCAGCAAACGGCACGCCTCCAGCAGGCGCGGTCCCGCTGCCCGATGGATCGCCCCGTCCACGCCACTGCCGCCCAAGAGATGGGAGGCAGCCGCATTGACGATCGCGTCCTCAGCAAGTGTCGTAATATCGCACTGAACCGCTACCAGTCTCGTCATCTGCTC
>CAYOQW010000019.1:4973-10441 GCA_964406175.1 uncultured Candidatus Saccharibacteria bacterium | reverse complement strand
CATATATTTTTTCCGGATAGAGTGCCGGAAGGAACGGCAGCAGGGTAGCGAGACGGTACAGTTCATGACTAGCTTCGCCGATGCTCGTCGCGGTCGCGTTGCCGTGAGGTAATCCGTGGGTCCGGTACCAGCGGATCGAGATCTCGATCCTGGAATGGCCGGCGGGATCAATGGCCCAGACTTTGATACCATCCGCGATGCTGTTCGGGTTCCGATCGGCGTCCAGCCTGCTCCACTGAAATGGGTTTTGTTTCAATACGGCGGTCAGGTCCAGTTTGGCAGGCAGCGGCTGTTCGATATCGAAGTGCCAGTCGGGGAAGGTCCTGGCCAGATGGTTGAGGACCTGCGGGACATCGGTCAGATCATTGACGGTGAACCGGGTCGCATGGACATCTTCTACTTTCCGCCGGCGCAGGCGTTTGAACAGTGCGGACGCAGGCTCTTTGGCGGTGGTCGGGCGTGAATCCATTATCACCCAGCTGATACCGTCCGGAAGCAATCTGGCTCGCCTCGGTACCATCAGGATCTGTTCGACCAGAGAGCTGGTAGGGGTCAGATCTGACGCTGACAGCTGGGTCGTCGGTGGACGCCGCTCTATGATCCTGCCACCTTCTACCGTATCGACCACGGCATACAGCATGGTTTCAGCGGGCAGAGAGGCACTGAGTTTCTGATCAAAGCGACGGTATATCTCTTCCTTTTCTGGAGTCTCAGTCAGGTCGACGCCCGGGAGGAGATACATAGCACCGAACAGCCGGAGGATCTCATGCAGCTGTCTGTCTGCCACGGGGAGGGTGTCGGTTCCTGATCGAGTCGTGGTCTCGAGAGCGTCACTGGCGATGGCATCGAACTGCTCGAGCAGATCTCCAAACGAAGCTACCTGGACCTGCATGCTCATTTCCAGCTGCTGCCATAATTCAGGAGGCAGATGCTGCATGGTCCATGTATGAAAAGCCCGGGCCTGGGGCAGGAGGAAGTTCTCTACATAGGCAAAAGCGTCCATTCCTGCGCCTCGGGGGCCTCTGAAATACGCTGATTCGTCCGGTCTGGTCTTGGAGGATAATACTGCTCTCATCCCGGGGAAGAGCTGTCGTATGAGCTCGCGGGTCTTGTGGCGCGCAGCATCAGGTTTGCCTTCAGTCTGCGCCACTGCATATGCGCGGCTGATCCGGCTGAGGACCGACAGCATGTGCTGGAGGAGTCGTTCGGCATACTGAGTATGTGTGGCGTCGGTTGTTTCAGCTGTTTCGAGCCAGACCGGGGCCGATTCGGACTTGTTTTCTGGGTTGAGCGGTTGTCCTGACCCGTCGAACTTCAGGCACTCATAGCGGCCTGCTCTGACGAACGGGCCAAGTACGGCAGAGGGTATGTCGGTAGAAGTTTTTTCGATGGTCATGGTTGTGTGTTCCGTTCGATAGGCGATCGAAAACTAATTTCCAGTGTGTACCATCAGCTCAGCGAGCCGGACCCATTCAAACTCAATGACCGCATCGATGTCCCCGATGGTGATCATGTTGCTGTCCAGGTCGTCCTGGAGGTGTTCCCTTGCTATCCGGTCAGCTACCTGTCTGGTCATCAAGTCTGTGAACCAGTCCATATTCTGATGGTAGAGCTTGAGCATGCCGAGCTTTGCTATGTCAGCTGGAGGAGAGATCTCGATGCGACCCTGATTTCGTTCAAATTCTTCCTGCCGGAAACCGTTCTTGATGATACTGCCCTCGATGACTGATGAAATGATGTCATGGCCCACCTTCTGGTAGTTGCCTTCTTTTTTGGCGACAGCCCACATGGAGAGCAGATTGTGCAGCTTGTCGCAGTGCTTGCCGAGGTACAGGCTCGCGAGAAACGCCCAGACGATCTCCTGAACCTGGCCGGTTTCAGAGCCCAGCACCGGAAGTGCGGGAGGGCCGCCGCCTTTCTCCTGTTCTACCTGTGCGCCGGCTTCACGGATCGCCGTAGTCTGGGCCATGACTTTGCAGAGAGAGGCATAGTACACATCATAGGGCGGGGTCGTCCTGAGGGCGGCGATCTGCGGAAATTTTTCATTGACCTGTTTTTCTGCAGCACGCTTGAGTATGGTCGTCGTGGTCAAAGCTTTCTCGGCGTGGAATTCCCTGGACATCAGTTCGCCGCTCTCTACTATCTCGCGCAACTGGTAGGTTCCAGAACTCAGCGTACCCGATTCGATCTTCTTTGTACCATTCTTTTTGTCCGTCAGCATAACCGGGATGATGCCCAGGCGTTTATTGCCTCTGACGCTGCGGTAGAGCGCCGTTTGAAGTGTACGATGCTGCGTATCAACAAGTGCGTTGCCGTCTGCCTCCGTGATACGGAACAAGGTGATCCCTGGCTCCTGTTCCTCTTTTGTACAGATCAGATCCAGGTTCCGGCATACTTCTTCCAGCGTCGGGAAGTAGGCAGGCTCTGATGGCTTCGAGGCCAGGACTAAACGGTATTTGAAGTGATCATTGTCTCCTTCATTGGTCTCCATGAGAAATGCATCAGGAAAATGATCTTCGACGAGGTCATGGATCCTGATGATGATAAAAACGTCTCTCCAGGTCGAGGCGTTCAAAACGTCGATACCCAGGTTCTTGAAAAAAGCCCTGGTCTGCCAAAAGAACGATTCGACTGCTACAGCATGGGCGGCGACGGGTTCACCTGAATGCCTGGTCTCTCCGGCCATGTAGCGATCAGATGTCGTGATCGCGGCATCGAGGAATTTGGTCATGGTACGCAGGGTGGTCGCCAAACGAAGTCGATCATGCCGCAATTCTTGCCCTGCTGGGCTGTCTTTTCCCTTATCAGCTGACCTGGATGCTCTTATCTTCTCTATCAATGCTGTGATCCGCTGCTCTATTACATATCCAACCCTTTGCGTACGGCGGATCTTCATATGGTCGAGCTGCGCCTGGTCTTTAAGCGTTGATCCGAGGTACTTCGCGTCACGCTGGTAGGCAGGGTTCCCCTCTGCGCCGGACGAAGAATCGCCCTCGATCGAGGTATAGAACTTTTTTGGATCAAAGGTCAGACCTGAGGTCTGGCTATCGACTTCGATGCGGCAGGACATGAGCTGAAGGAAATAGCTCTGTTCAGCCGCTGATCGTTTAGCTTGAGCTCCCTGGGTGTGGTCTGTCAAACATGCGCGGCAGTGCATCTGGTAGTCCTCGTAGGCGACCATCAGTGCAGCAAAAGACCGCTCACGTTCTGCCTCACGCTCTGCCTCAGTATGAGTCTCTTGTTCACTGCGCATTGCTGCGTCGAAGGCGGCGTCATTGGGGCGGTCATACCCGTCGAAGTTTTCCAGTTCATCAGACATATGCAATAAAGCCATGGTTGGTGAAACGATGGAGGGTAATTATACCATGCATGTCACATAATGGCCACAAAAAACCTCCCTTTGTCCAAGGGAGGCGGAGAGGCGAATATCGGAATCGAGATAAGAAAATCCCCCTCAATCCCCCTTTGCTAAAGGGGGAGGAACTATCATTTTAATCCCATCTTCTGTCTGACTTCCTTCATGGTCGCCCTGGCGATCGTCCGCGCTTTCTCAGCACTGGTCTGGATGACGTTCTCGACGAAGCCGGGGTCTGCTTCCAGCTCAGCACGGCGGGTGCGGAAGCCGGCCAGGTCGGCTGCGATCACGTCAGCGACGCGGTCTTTCAGCTCGACGAATTTGAGGGTGCCGGCGTCAAAGCTGGACTGAAACCCGGCCACGTCGGCCGGGGAAAAGAGGTCGAGAAGTTTGAAAAGGTTTTTGATGCCGAAATTCATCTCGCCACCGGAGGAGGTGGCGGTGGGGACACTGCGGATCTTCTTGCGGATCTGCTCTGGAGTATCGACGAGATTGATATAGCTGCCCTCGACGGATTTGCTCATCTTGCCTTCACCAGTGAGCGAGGGGATCGAGGTGCCGGGCGTGACGAAGCGTCTGGTCTCCGGGAAATCAGTGCCGTAGAGCGAGTTCATCTTCTTGGCTATTTCTCGTGTCACCTCGATATGGGGTTCCTGGTCTTCGCCGGCAGGCACAAGAGCAGCTTTGTACATCAGGATATCAGCAGCCTGCAGGATCGGATAGTTGAGGAGGGCCATGGTCACATGGTCCGGATGCTGTTTGATCTTGTCCTTGAAGGTAGGCAGGTGCTGCATGCGGGCGACCGAGACCAGGGAGGAGAAATAGAAAGCGAGCTCGGTATGTTCGGGCACGAGCGACTGGATGGTTATGATCGCTTTGTCAGGGTCAAGTCCGGCAGCCAGGTAGTCAGCGATGATGGCGCGAGACGCCTGGGGCAGCGTCCTGTGATCATAGGGTGTCGTGATGGTATGGACATCGACCGCCATGTACACACATTCCAGGTCCGCGCGCTCGGACAGTGCGATGTAGCCCTTCACCGCACCGAGATAGTTACCGAGGTGGAGACGGCCGGTGGCGCGGGTACCGGAAAAAACTCTTTGACGGACAGGTGTATCGGTCATAGTGGGCTATTTCTGCTCTACTTGGCTAATTTTTTCCAGGCGCCGGAGGTGCCGGGTATCGGTCGAGGCTTCGGTATCGGTCTCGAGGAACACTTTGACAATGCGTTTGGCCTCATTGAAATTGGCGACGTTCATGCCGGCTTCGATCAGATCGGCATAATCGCCTTCGGTCACTTTTTCGATGCTGTCGGTATTTGATCTCAGCCCGGCCAGACAGAGCACATTGATGTCGTTGTGGAGACGGGCGAAATAGGCGGTTTCGGGGTTCTGGCAGCTCGCAGAGCGGATGCCGTCGACTTTGTTCGACGCGATGCACATGCCGATGCCGCTGGAGCAGATGAGGATGCCTCTGAAGTGTTCCAGTTCGGGCAGTCTGCTGATCTCATCCTTCAGTTTCAGGACAATGTCCGGATAGTCGTCGCTCTGGTCCAGCTCATCAGCACCCAGGTCCACGACACCGTGACCGAGCTCCCGGATATAGGAGATCAGTTCTGATTTGAGGCGGAAACCACCGTGATCTGCACCGATGTAGACGTCCATGGGATGATACCTTGCTGGGAGTTAACGAGTTTGCGGGTTAACGAGTTAACGTGTTTGAATTCATGAACCAGCGAACCCGTTAACAGTTGTATCTGCTATTTCGTAAAATAGTTCGGCTGGTCCTTCGTCTGGATCATGGAGTGGGGATGGCTTTCTTTCATGGAAGCGGCGGACAGGCGGACAAATCTTGTTTTTTCCTGGACATCCTTGATGGTGCGCGCGCCGAGGTAGCCCATGCCGGCCTTCAGTCCGCCGACCATCTGGGCGATGACGTCTTCGACGGGGCCACGGTAGGGCACGACGCCCTCGATACCCTCGGGGACGACTTTTTCACGTTTACTATGGCCGTAGCGGTCCGTGCCGGTGATTGCCCCCAGCGAGCCCATGCCGCGGTAGGTCTTGTATTTCACATCACCGAAGGTGACGATCTCGCCGGGGGATTCGTCAGTACC
>CAYOQW010000019.1:0-4963 GCA_964406175.1 uncultured Candidatus Saccharibacteria bacterium | reverse complement strand
ACATTCCCGAGGCCGACCTGCGTGCCGGTCAATCCGGCGAGCATGCTGCCGTTCATGATGGTGTCGGCACCAGCGCCAATGGCCTTGACTATGTCGCCCGAGAACCGCAGGCCTCCGTCAGCCATCAGCGGAACGCCGGCTTTGTGGGCGACCTCGGCGGTGTCCATGATGGCGGTCAGCTGGGGCACGCCGACGCCGGTGATGATGCGGGTAGTGCAGGTCGCACCAGGCCCGATGCCGACCCGCAGGCCGTCTGCGAACTCGCACAGGGCTTCGGCAGCCTCCGCTGTGGCGATATTGCCGACCATGACATCTGCCTTTACATGCATTTTGATATTGCGGGCGCTCTTGACCACGTTCAGGTTGTGCCCATGCGCGCAGTCGATGACGATGACGTCGACACCCTCGGCATCGAGCGCCTGGGCGCGTTCCAGGTCAAAGGGTCCGATAGCTGCACCCACTAACAGCTTGGGCGCTGTAAGCTCTACACTGTAGGCTTTTACCTCGCGGACCATGGCGACCTCAGCCTCGAGCGGCATGTTGCGGTGAATGATGCCGATGCCGCCCAGGCGGGCCAGGGCGATGCACATGGCGGTCTCGGTGACACGGTCCATGGGGGAGGAGACGATAGGAATGCGAAGGGTGACGTTTTTCGAAATACGACTCGAGGGATCGGCCTCAGTGGGCTCGATGTCGCTGCCAAGCGGGATGATCAGCACGTCGTCAAAAGTAATGCCGTCGGGGATCTGGGAAAGCTTCATGGACATGGAGAGACCTGACTAAGAAGCGAAGATGGGGTCAGATAGTATCCGTTTGAGTATATGAAAATATGCAGGATTTGGCAACAGCGCGCAGACCGGCCGTGATCCGGGTTAAATCAAGGCACATACTTGAAAATGTAATAAATTATATTAATTAACAAAGATAAGTATTGTAAATAATGCTTCGATATGATACCATATTATTGTATTAATAGGTGAAAATTATTAGAAAAAGTAACTCTATGGCCAATTCTGTCTATTTTCTCGACACCCTGGTGACCGCATATTCAAAAAAACGGTGCCACCGATATTTGTCTGGGATCCTGCGGTTGTCCATAGGTCTCAGGTGAGGTATACTATTATGATTAGTCCATTTGGGTCCGTACCCATGAGGAGCGCGTGATGACATCGTCATTTGAAACAGGTAAACAATTCGAACAGGCAGCCGAGGAGATGCTCCAGGCGCTCGTCGCCGACCTGCTGCAGGTGCAGGAACAGGAGAATGTGCAGCGTCATGAGCGGCCGGAGTTCCCTCCGCGCATGCCGATCGGCATGGAGGTGCTGCTGCGTGTCCGCGCCGAAACGCTCGCTTCCGGGGTACTGGTGGAGATCCGTACACCGGAGCGCGGCCTGACCGGGGCTGACCTGGCGCACTGGTATGCCGATGAAGTCGCACGGGTACTCACGGTCATGCGTCAGCTGGCAGCACGCTGGAGCGAACCGGCACAGAGGCAGGCCCTCGGGGTCATCAGCCGGGCACAGGTTCGGCTGACCCAGCGGGAAGAAACGCTACGCCAGGAGTCAGTGAATGCATTTATGGCTCCGCTGTCTAATACTCCCATTGAGCGGAGCGCACCTGCCGTGGTTTCACGAACAGTCGCCCCGCCAGTCAAACCCGTTCGTCCGGATCCGTCGGCGTCGGCAGGCATCAAGCCAGTGTTTCAGCCAGGTTCCAGGTCAACCGCGCCTGCGCCTTGGGACGTACCCACTGCAGGTCGAGGGGTTGTGCTGGAGAGGCCCATGCCACCGAAGCACATGGACGATCGTCCTGTCGCCGCGCCGGAGCGCCTTACACATGAGCTGCCGCCTGATTGGAAGAAATCTTATTCCGAGGTCTGGGTTGGTATTGAAAAGGACCTCAAAGTCCTGATGGATCAGCTCTCGGGTATCGATCTCACGCAGCTGATCGTGGCTACGAACTCAAATTCTTTTGCAGTATCCCAGGGGGAAAAAGATAGTTCCGCCAGATCGTTGATCATGGAGTTCATCATCGACGTGGATACGGCTATTCTGGACCTCACGGTCCGTGAACAATTCAGGGTCAGGCAGGCTATCCGCAAGATTACCCGGGCAAAATTGAAGGCGCCCATCTATGCCGCCAAGGAAGAGGTAGCGGTACGCAAGGGCAACAAAGGCTATCATGACATGGGTGCCCTGCATGATCTGTCGCAGGCGCTCAGCGTAGCAGGCAGGGATGCAGGGCAGCTTGGTAAGGTCGCGGTCCGTGACGAAGCCATCCTCGCGCTCCTCATCCCCGGATTTGATATCGAGCTCGACCCGGCCATGCATACGTGGATAGAGGCCTGGAGAGGACGTATCGCCGAAGCCGCAGCCAAACCACTGGGGATAACGCCGGCACAGGTATTGAACATGCTCCAGGAACTCCCTGGGTACCTGATGCAGGTCGTCATGTCAGGAAGGGGCGCCAGGCGAGCCGAAAAAACAGACGATGTCATGCGGTTTCTCGACAAAGACAAGCTCACTCAGTTGATCAAGTGCACCATCGAACAGAGCCTCAGTGATCCGTTACCTGTCAGGGCGAGATCGGCTCCTGCTCAGGGAGAAGCCCTCCCGCTGCCGGATCATCTCCAGTGGATCTTCAATGGGTATCTCCGGCTGAAAGGAAATGTTGATGTGGAGCACGCTCCCCAGATGGCAGAGATGTTCGCCTGGCAGACCGTGTTCGGAGCTATGAAGGAGATAAGTTCTAACCGTGTCGCTATCGACAAATATCTGGCACAGTCAGCCAATGTCGTCGTACAACAGTAATTTCACACCACGGAAAGTAGTATGAGCGAGGACGAGCAGGGGAACATGATCGAGCTGACTGGAGGGGCCGAAGCCCCTCAGGATGCCGGTGCCCTGGCCGTGGCTGCCAGTCCGGAGCACGCTGCCCTCGCTGCTCGCGCTGCCACGAGAGCCGAGATCACCCGTCAGATCGAGGAACAGGGATTGGATCCTGCGGTCTTGAACATGCCGACGCCTGATATCCTGCAGCTGGCGGCATCCTTTGCGGGAGCAGGGAATATGCCCGTCGGGTTGAAAGCTGCGCATGCTGCTGTCACGGCAGCCGGGCTGCTGGGCTCAGGGGATGATGGTCCCGTGGCGCTGCTGGAAGGGCCAGCTTCCCTGGCTATGGAACACCTTGAGGCTCCTGCGGATCTGGGTAGTGCAGCCATGGATATCCTGGATGCAGCTGCCGCGAGGCCCGATGGGCTCACTGCTCTGGAAGCGGTCTCAATACTCATGTCAGCCATGAGGCATGGACAGGAGGTGCGTCAGGTCGAAATACTGAATGAGTTTCTCGCCGAGATTGGACGCGCGGATGCACGCAGCGCCGTACTGGACGCCTGTGGATTGACCGGGCACTATGAGGAGTTAACGCAGGCGGTCGAAGCCGACCAGCAGCCTGAATCACCGGTGAAATGGATGCAGGAAGCGTCTCTGGCCTGGGAGCGGCTGGAAGCTGGAGAGATCACGATCGATGCCTATACAGACCTCGAGGAGCGCCTGTTCGGCCTGATCGGGAACTGGGTAGAGCATCACGTCAAATATAAACTGGGGGCAACGGTCCTGGGGGAAACGACCGTGCGGGAGCCGGACCAGGTGCGGTCTTTTGCCCAGTGCGACGGCAAGGCCATGGATTTTGTGTTCCTTTGCGGGATCGTCTTCAACTGGCGGGCTGATGTCCGGCTGGCCAACGTGCTCGTGGACTGCCCGGATGGGGGGATCAAGGATAACTACAACTGGGTACACTGGGTGGCGGTCGCACATAGCCAGCGCGGCCGGTACAAGGTCCCGAAAGGTCAGAAGGCAGAAAGCACTGATATCTTTGTGGCCGAGACCGCACGTCATGATCTCGCGGAAGCAAAAGGGAGCGGCGGGCAGGGAGCAGCGGTGGTGCATCGTTTTCCTCGAGCCCAGGTCAGGGAGATCAGAGAAAAGGAGGGGCACCCCCTGAAGAATTGCGTTCTGTACGAGTTCGATCCTGCGCCGGGGATGCCACGCCTCGTGCTCCTGCAGGACCAGCCCGCCGGACGGGTGGACTTGCTCACGCTGGCCATCAATATGCGCAAGACCGGTACGGTCGAACAGAAAGCGCTCGCAGACCAGCTGCAGATCCTCGACAGCCCGCAGCGGCTGTCTGTGGCGATCACGTCGCCGGAGGAGGTCTGCGACCGGGAGACCAGGCGCTCCTGTGCGCTCAGGATGATGCAGCTCTGGCCGGAGCATCTGAAGGATATCCGGCATGAACCGTTCAACTTTTTCATCACCATGTGTCAGCTGCTCATGGAATTGTCCCAGTTCAAATATGCCAGAGAGTGCCTGATACTGGCTAAATCTCATAGTGAACGTTTCTGGGAGGACAACACTATTGCGCGCTTGACCGCAGAGATAGACAATGATCTGAAGGCTGAAACGCCGATGAAGAATTTTGCACCCGAACGGCAAAAGCCTCCGCAGCCAGTGCTCCTCAACCACGAGCCCCGTCAACCGGAGGCGAGGCGGGAACCGGTGATCCGCGAGGCGCCCCTGCAGGAACGGCAGAACACTGCGGTCACCAAACTTCTGGAAAAACTCAGGCCGCTGGTCGCTGCACGGCGGGTCAAGAGTGTATTTACCACTCTGGATGATGAATTTGTCACTATCACGGATGATGATGTCTGCCGTGCTGTCATTCGAGCCAGTGCGCACCTGCTCATAGACGTGGTCTCGGCGATCCTGGCCGCAGAGGAGCCTGAGTACACGGACCAGCTGCCGTACGTCTCTGAAATTGCTGATGGGGTCACCACTTTCCGTTGCAGAAGAGATAGCTTTCTCGCAGACCTTGGCTGCGCATCGCTGCTTCGTTTGATATTCTGGGACCAGGGGATCAGTGCTCATGCCGTCGGACATATCATGACGCATGAACGTGCCCAGGC
>CAYOQW010000018.1:0-10447 GCA_964406175.1 uncultured Candidatus Saccharibacteria bacterium | reverse complement strand
TGGCATCTACACGGTCATCAAAAGCAAAGCACGTCAGATGAAGAAGCATTATAAGGACTACTATCTGGTAGGACCATACATCGCCGGCAGATCCGAAATGGATGTGGAGTTTGAGGATACGCCCAAGGAGCTGGTGGGCGTGTTCAAGGATATGGAAAAGCAGAAGATCAAGTGCCGCTATGGCCGCTGGACCATCGAGAGCGAGCCCAAGGTCATCCTCATCGACGCCGGGGGCATCATCGAGGACAAGGACGCCTGGAAAAAACTCTGGTGGGAAAGCTACGGCATCGATTCTCTCAGGTCAGCCTGGGATTTTGAAGAGCCCATGCTCTGGGCATCAGCCGCAGGTATGCTGATCGAAAAAATGGCAGCCCAGCAGACCGGCAAAAAAATCGTCGCGCAGTGCCATGAATGGATGGCCGGATTCGCCCTGCTCTGGCTCAAACTCCAGAAAGCCAAGGTCGGTACGGTATTCACTACTCACGCCACCATGCTCGGACGGAGCATCGCGGGCAGCGGCCGTGATCTCTACGCCGAACTGGATACCATGGACCCGAAGAAAGAAGCCTACGGCTGTAATATTGAAGCCAAATTCACGACCGAATATGCCTGCGCCCAGACCAGCGATGCTTTCACGACGGTGAGTGCCACGACCGCCATGGAAGCCGAAAAGATCCTCGGTCGCAAGCCTGATGTCCTGGTGCTGAACGGCCTGGACAGCGACGAATTCCCGGTCATGGAAGATCTCGCAGTCCTGCATCGCCAGACCCGTGACAAAATGCGCGATTTCTTCAGTTATTACTTCTTCCCATACGAAGGTCAGTACTTCGATCTCGAAGAGACACTGGCATTTTTCATGGTTGGCCGCTACGAGTACCGCAACAAAGGCATGGATGTCTATCTGGAAGCCCTGGCCAAGCTCAATGAGACCATGAAGAAGGAAAAGACCAGCAAACATGTGGTCGCGTTCATCTGGGTACCAGCGGGCATCGATCGCACGAGAGCCGAGATCATCGAGAGCAAGAACTACTACTATCATCTGCGCACGACCATCCGGAAATATTCGGACATGATCTTTTCGAATCTTTCGAACAAGCTTCTCTCTCGCGAGAAGTTGACCCCGAAGAATCTGCTTCCTGAGGAGTTCTTTTCCGCGGTCAAAAAAGATGTCTGGAAATTTCAGCGTAAGGGTTGCCCTCCCATGTCGACGCACTGCCTGACCAATGAAAATCAGGACACGGTGATCCGGGAGCTCAGACGGCTCGGGCTTGATAATGGACCGGAGAGCAAGGTCAAAGTTATTTTCTATCCTGTCTATCTGGACGGGAACGATGGCTTCTTGAACCTCAGCTACTATGACGCCATGGCCGCCTGTCACCTCGGCGTGTTCCCCTCGTATTACGAACCCTGGGGGTACACCCCTATCGAATCAGCCGCCATGGGTGTCCCAGCGGTCACGACCGATATGGCCGGCTGCGGCATGTACCTGGACGAAAAGCTGAAGGACCAGAAGGACCCCGGGATCTGGGTCATCAAGCGCAAAGGCAAGTCCTATCCGCAGGTCGTCGATTCCCTCTACAAAGTCTTCCATGACTATGTCCATCTCAATCACAGCGAGCGCGGAGAGCGCAAGATCACAGCCAAGAAGACCGTTGAGCTGACTGACTGGAAGCAGCTCATCGATAATTATATCGAAGCGCACAACATCGCGATCGACAAGGTCAAATAAGGACTTCTGGCTCAGCAAAGGGACCTCCGCATTGCGGAGGTCCCTTTTTAGTAACTGTGTATGGAGTCGAATGATCAGTTCAGGCAGCAGGCTGCTCGATCAGCGACTGCAACCGCGCCTCAAGGATATGATCAAGTTCGTATTTTTTGATGTGTTTTGTTTTCAATTCCCTCTTCAGCGACTTCATGAAACCTGCAGGGAATGCTTTCATCCTGTCATTGGCGATCTTACCGCCCATGGCGCTGTTCCCGCTGATGCCATAGCTGAGGAACAGATGGTCATGCGCGCGGACACCCTGGAATACATCTTTGATGAGCGGTCCTCTCGCCGAGAATTTGCTGTAGGCCGCATCAAACTTCTCGATCGTCATCATGAACATGCCGTAGCGCCATGATTTCTTCAGGCACATGTTCCGCGCGTAGTGTTCCAGAATGGTGATGACCGAGGCATAGTTATCCCTGAGCTTGGTGGCGAACCGTTCCGGCAACGACATCAGGTAAATATGGTAGCGGTTGCCGTCAGCGTCGTTCGCCCCCTTGTGTTTGAGATATTTTGCATACGGGGTGATGCTGCCGATGAGGCTCAGTGTGCGGCTACGGGTCAGGATACGACGAAATGCCCTATGACCCACGATCGATTTCAAGTCGGAAAGCATCGCAAGATTGGAATGGTTTATCTTTTCGGGGATCGTAAGACCGACGATATCATCAAGAACTCCCGGTAGCAGTCGTGAAGCGATCTTCTTCCGTATGAGAAGGGGGAGCTGGCCCAGGGTTGCCGGTGCCTCCGGTCCCGTATTCAATTTCAATAGCATCGGTACCAGGTCATACACGATCTCACAGGTCGCACAGGCGTCCGGGAGGTTGTAGTCCTGTTTTGGTTCAAAAGCCTTGTCCGAGCGGGAGTGATGGTCGATCGTTCCGACACCGAGCCGCGGCTGCGATGTAAATTTAAAACCTGTTATGTTATGATCGCTGTAGCTGGTATCCAGACACAACGCGTAGTCATACTGCGCAAGATCGATCTCTGTCCTGGATGATCGGAGACCGGGTCCATAGATCGAAATACCCGGATCCGCCCTCATCGCCTGAGAGGGAACCTTGTCCTTGAAATTATAGATGCAGTGCGGTGTTTTTCCGGCAAACACCAGCAGCTCCCGCACCGCCTGCGTCGAACCCCAGGCGTCCGCATCCGGATCGCGATGCGTGAACAACAGAATGTGCTCCGCCTCCTTGATATTTACCATGATGGTCGCCAGTTTTTCTGCCCTTGTCGTCATGTGTCCCACCTTTGATATATCCTATAAGTATACCATACGAAAGCGAGATATATAAAGATGCTTGCAGCGGACCTCCATATCCATTCCCGGTTCTCGCGTGCGACATCCAGGACGCTCACGCTGTCGGAGCTATGGCAGTCAGCAAGGACCAAGGGACTGAGCATCCTCGGCACCGGCGATTTCACGCATCCTGCCTGGCGAAAAGAGATGCATGAACAGCTGGAGGATGACGGATCAGGCTTGTTAAGATTGAAACCTGAATTTCAGGTTTTTACGATCGCAGGACAGGAAAAGCTCTTTGCAGAGGGATCGGCCGGTGGATCAGCTGATGTATCGTTCGTGGTCGAGGCCCCTCGGTTCATCCTGTCCTGCGAACTGAGCACCATCTATTCGCATAATGGCAAGACCCGAAAAGTACATCATGTGTTCCTGGCCCCTGACCTGCGGACGGCGGACGCGGTCAGCGACGCATTGAAAACGCACGGCATCAACATCACCTCCGATGGCCGGCCGATGATGGGACTGACGTCACAGCAGCTCTGCGAGATCGTCTTTTCGGCCAACCCTGACTGTCAACTTATCCCAGCGCATATCTGGACACCCTGGTTCTCTGTGTTCGGGTCGAAGTCGGGGTATGACGCGCTCGAAGAATGTTATGGACCCTACACGGACAAGATCCTGGCTCTCGAAACAGGTCTGTCATCAGATCCGGAGATGAACTGGAGATGCTCGCAGCTGGACCGGTTCACTCTGGTCTCCAATTCGGATGCTCACTCGGCCAGCAAACTCGCGAGGGAATGTAATGTGTTCGCAGCCAAGGATATTTCTGTACTTACATATGGCCGGCTGACCGCCATGATCAAACGCGGTGATCCCTCCGAATTTCTCTATACGGCCGAGTTCTATCCGGAGGAGGGTAAATACCATTTCGACGGTCATCGGGTCTGTGAGATCTGCTGGTCACCGGAAGAAACAAAGGCGCATAAGGGTATCTGTCCGAAATGCGGTCAGACCGTGACCGTCGGGGTGAGCAGTCGCGTCGACATCCTGAGTGATCGTCCGATTGGTTTCACACCAGCTGGCCGTCCCGGTGTCAGGCATATCGTCCCGCTCAACGAGTTGATCGCATCGGCCTTTGGTCTGTCAGTTACGTCAAAGAAGACGGCAGCACTGAGAAAAACGCTTATTGATGAATACGGAAGTGAATTGAGGGTGCTTCTCGACGTCGCCCCTCTTACGATCGGACAATTCGCCGGTGAGAACATGGGAACTGCGATCACGAAAATGCGGTCGGGTGATGTGCAGAAAACACCTGGGTACGACGGTGAATTTGGAAAAGTGGTAGTAAGCCTCTAGGCTTTTTGGTATAACGTGTCTGCGGGATTTGAGCTTTAGCAGGAACAAGGAGGGTCTGTGGCCGCCGAAGAGATCATGAAAAGTCAGGTGCAGCTCCAGGATCATGAAGAACAGGTCGTGGAAAAGGTCAAAATACGCGGCAGCAGGGGAGACCTGGTCATCGAAGTCGGTGACAGCGTCCCTTTTGCCAAGGCGCTCAGACATCTGGAAACTGAACTGCGCAAGGCACCATTATTTTATCAGGACTCTGTCGCCAGGATCGGGTTTGGACAGATCCCGCTGAACGCCAAGCAGAAGAAGCAGATACGGGACGTCTGTACCAAATACGGCATCCTCTATCAGGAGCTGGGAACTGATTTCAAGGAAGACCAGAACAAAGCAAATTCACTATTGATCTCCCGTACCCTGCGGTCCGGGCAGAGGGTAGAATATGATGGACACGTGGTCATTCTGGGTGATGTGCAGCCGGGGGCAGAAGTCATCGCCTCAGGTCATATCATCGTCTGGGGCACATTACGGGGCATCGCCCATGCAGGTGCCGGCGGCAACCAGAAAGCATTCGTCTGCGCCATGCGACTCATTCCGGTGCAACTGAGGATCGCCAATTTCGTGGCAGTTGACCTCGGAGCCTCGGAATCGTTATCTAAAAAGCCAGAGATCGCGCTCATCCATGGCGAAACCATCATGGCGGAGGAATGGGACGCCAAGACCTTTGTCAAAATGGGTGTTGTGCTCGAATAACAGTCATTACCTCAGGATATTTTCATGCTGCTTTCACTGAACTGGCTACAGGAATTTATTGATCACGGGCTGAGCACCGATGAGCTGGCTGACCGGCTCACCATGTCTGGTACCGAGGTCAAGGCCATCCATCGGATAGGGGGTGAGTTCGACGGGGTCGTGGTCGCCGAGGTCATCGCGCTCGACCCTCATCCACAGGCTGACCGGCTTCGGCTGCCGACGCTGCGTTTCGGGTCTGACAGGACCCAGCAGGTCGTGTGCGGAGCTGCCAATCTGGCAGTCGGGCAGAAGATCGCTTTTGCCGCTGTCGGTGCCACACTGTTCATGGACCCTGCCCAGAAGGAACGCCAGGTCCTCACCGCCGCGACCATCCGAGGTGTCGAAAGTGCCGGCATGGTCTGCTCAGAACGTGAGCTCGGTTTGGGGACAAGTCACAAAGGCATTCTGGTCCTGGACCCCGCCTGCGAGATCGGTATGCCGCTCGCTGATGCACTTGATCTGAGAGATACGATCTTCGAACTGGAGATCACACCCAATCGCGGCGATTGCCTTTCTGTCCTCGGTGTTGCACGCGAGGTAGCGGCCCTGACGCAGAGAACTATCACTATTCCTGATGCATCAGCTCCATCCAGGGGCATCAAGTACGCCGATCTCGGCTCGTTCGTCACGGACCGGATCAAGCATCTGGAAGAGAAGAAATCCGGATTTGCGATCACGGTCGACGTCTCCGATCTTTGCCCGCGTTTTTCTGCAGTGCTTCTCAAGGGGATCACCACTGGTACCTCCCCGATCATCATGCGGTGGAGACTGATCAACTGCGGTGTCCGGCCGATCAGCAACATCGTCGACGTGACCAACTATGTCATGCTGGAATTCGGTGCCCCTCAGCATGCCTACGACCGCCGGGACATCTCAGGTAGCTCTCTCGCCATCAGAGCAGCTCATCAGGGCGAACGTATGAAGACGCTCGATGGAGCGGAGCGGATACTGAGTGACAGCATGGTCGTCGTCGCTGACGAGACCAAGGTCCTGGGGCTCGCGGGCATCATGGGTGCAGAGAACAGTGAGATCAAGCACGACACCACCGATATAGTACTCGAATCAGCACACTGGGATCCGGTCAATATCCGCCATACGACGAGTCAGCTCGAACATCATACCGAGGCAGCCGCCCGTTTCCAAAAGTTCGTCGATCCCGACCTCACGATGGTATCGCTCTGGCGAAGTGTCACGCTGCTGATGGCCATGGGCGCCGGCGGAGAGATCCTGGAGATCATCGACAAGGACGCGACGGCGCCTCAGACACTTGCAGTGACGCTTCCAAGTTTCAAAGTGCTGCAGCTGCTGGGGGAAGAGGTTCCCGGAACACAGGCATCCTCGATACTGCAGGACCTTGGTTTCAAAACTGAGGCAATGCCCACAGGATCAGGGAGCTCTTGGGCCCTCAAGGTCTCTGTGCCCCGGTTCCGGCCTGATATCAAAGAAAGTGCCGATCTCGTAGAAGAGATCGCCCGTATCCTGACCCTTGGATCGTTCGGCACCAGACTGCCGGATGCACAATTTCCTCTGGAAGCGACCCGATATCAGCCTTCTCTGTTGAGGCAGGCTCGTGAAGCCATGCGCTCGCTCGGATATGCTGAATGCTACAGTTATTCGCTCCTCAGTCAGAAAGCTCTCACGCGCATGGGTTTTGATGCGAACGTATGCATGAAGCTCAGCAATCCACTTGCTGACTTTGAACTCCTGCGCGCTAGCCTGCTGCCTGGTTTGCTGCTGGCCGTTGAAAACAATCTGACCAGATGCGATGAGCTCCGCCTGTTCGAAGCCGGCAGTGTTTTTCAGAGATCAGCCAGTACCGGCACCGACCTGCCACATGAACCCGCCATGCTGGGGCTGATCGTGGTCAACTGTCCAACCGCCAAGAGCAGTCTCTGGAAAGAAGGGGAGTCGGCCCTTCAGGCTGCCAAGACAGCGGTCTCTGATCTGCTGACATTCCTCAGCGTGCCTGATGTGAGCTGGGTACAGGATGCGTCTCAGCTGCCTGCGTCGGTAGACCAGACATGGCTGCATCCCGGTCGAAGTGTTGCTGTTCTGTCCGGACAGACCGTGATCGGATGGCTCGGAGAACTGCATCCTCAGAAGACCGCGTTCCTCGACCTGCGAGATCGGAAGATCTGTTATGCCGAGCTAGACCTTTCATTGATCGATCAGCACCGGACGGTCCGCCAGTTCCATCGCTTTTCTTCCTATCCGAGCATTGAACTCGACCTTTCCTTCCTCATCGCCAAAACAGCCGCCGCATCGGAGGTGGAACAGGTCATCCGAGAAGCCGGTGGAGAGCTCCTCACTGCGGTCAAGGTCCTCGATGTTTTTGAAAAACCGGAATTCGGCGAAGATAAGAAATCCATGACCTGGCGAATGATCTATCAGAGCATGGAACGCACGCTTCTCGATACCGAGGCAGCAGCTGCTCATGAAAACGTCATACGGGCATTGAAAACCGTCTACTCGATCCAAGTGCGATAGTTCCGAACTCATTATTGCGTGACGCCGGAAGGAGGCTCTGATGACTCAGCAGGATGGGCTTATTTCAGTTTCTGACGTAGAACGATTTGCGGACACCCTGGCGGTACTCGCCGCCGAGACGGTCCAGAAGGCGAATTCAGGTCATCCTGGCGCGCCCTTGGGTATGGCTCGGATGCTGAGCGAACTGTATCTGAACCACGTACGGGTCGACCCGGCGCATCCTCACTGGTTTGACCGCGACCGGTTCATCCTGTCTGCTGGCCATGCGTCAGCGGGTCTGTATTCACTGCTCCACCTCTCCGGCTATCCCATCTCGATCGAGGACCTCAAACAGTTTCGCCAGTGGGGAAGCATCACTCCCGGTCATCCCGAACGGCACCTGGACCTGGGGATCGAGATGACCACCGGCCCGCTCGGACAGGGTCTGGCCACCGCGGTCGGTGTTGCGCTGGGCGAGAAGCATCTGCAGGCCGAGTTCAACCAGCCTGGTCAGGAACTCTTGACCCACAGGGTATATGTCGTCGCCTCAGAAGGTGACATCATGGAAGGCATCAGCGCCGAAGCCTGTTCGCTGGCTGGGCACTGGGGATTGGATAACCTGACCGTGCTGCTCGACCGCAATCATATCTGTATCGATGGCCCGACGGATCTTTCTTTTTCCGAGGAAATCCGGGGACGCTTCGAGGCACAGAAATGGTTCGTTCAGGAGATTGACGGTCATGACATCGAGGCGATCCGTCAGGCGGTCGAACGTTCCAAACAGGAAGCCGGTCGCCCCAGCCTCATCATCTGCAATACCCACATCGGCTGGCGGTCCGCCAAGCAGGACAGCGCAGGCGCGCATGGCGAGCCCCTGGGTCAGGACAACCTGCAGGCTTTCAAAACCGCTGTCGGGGCGACTGGTGAGTTCAATGTCCCTGCTGAGGTCGCAGCTCTCAGGGAGGCTAAGAAAGCCAAGGGGGCAGAACTATTCGCTGAATTTGAAAAACGCTTCGAAACGTATGAAAAAACATCGCCTGCTCTCGCTGCCGAATTCGTTCGTCGGCAGTCTGGCGAGCTTCCGACGGGTTGGGAAGGGGCATTACCGTTTGCAGAGCAGCTGACCTCTGTCGCTACCCGCAAAGCATCCGGCAATGTCCTGGATGCCCTCGTCCCGGTCATCCCCGAACTGATCGGCGGTTCGGCCGACCTGACCCCAAGCAACAATACCAGAGCCAAAGGCATGGAAGACATGCTGCCCCCGACATTTGGCGGCCGCTATGTACACTATGGCATCCGGGAATTCGCTATGGGCACCATCCTGAACGGCATAGCCGTCGAGGGGGGCTTGATCCCGTATGGCGGTACTTTCATGGTGTTCAGTGACTACATGAAGCCGGCGATCAGACTGGCAGCACTGATGAAGATCAGAGTGGTCTATGTGCTGACGCACGACAGCATTGGACTAGGTGAGGATGGCCCGACCCATCAGCCTATCGAACACCTGGCGGCCCTTCGTTCTATCCCCGGTTTGCAAGTGATAAGGCCGGCCGATGCCAATGAAACGTCAGTTGGCTGGAAAATGGCACTTTCACATCAGGGACCGACAGCCCTGGTCCTTTCCAGGCAGAACCTGAAAGTCCTGACCTCAGGAACCAACCAGGATGCAGAGCGCGGTGCGTATATCCTGAGTGTAGAAAAAGGTACAGATATCAGCCGCCTCCATGATGGTGACGGTGTATCGACCAAGCTCGATATGATCCTCGTCGCCACAGGCTCAGAGGTTTCTCTTGCTTTTGACGTCGCAGATCTGCTGAGCAGCTGGGGCAAGTCGGTCCGTGTAGTCACCATGCCGTGCTGGGAGGTGTATCGTACCCAGTCGCGAGCATACCAGCACATGCTCCTGCCAGAAGGTGTCCGCAAGGTCGGTATCGAGGCAGCCTCGTCTTTTGGCTGGCATGAGTGGGTGGACGAGGTCATCGCTATCGAAGGATTCGGGGCTTCAGCTCCAGGCGAGATCGTGATGGAGAAGTACGGTTTCACCACAGAAGCGATAGCCAAAAAACTGGCATAGGATATCGCTGTCATTCCTGCGACGGCAGGAATCTCCTGGTCGACTTAGTTTCATCGACCTATCAAAAAAGTCGCCCTCCGGGGCGGCTTTTTCCGTTCTCACGAGAAACAGATCTCATGCTTCAGTTCTTGTGAACTGGCGGCTGTTCACCCAGGATGATGACTCCATCCACACCGGCTACGATGACCGTGGTCGCCATATTGAGGAACAATCCGTGGTCGATGACCCCTCGCACACTTTCGATAGCCTGAGCGGTTACAGAGGCATCAGAGAGACCGCCATCAATATGCAGGCGGACGAGATAGTTTTCATCAGGCGTCTTGATCGGTTCAGAGGTGTTCGCTTCACACCAGGGCGATACACTTGAACCTTCGATCGCTGCTGCAAGTACGGTCATGACGTGCGGATAGTTGGCAGGGGAGACCTCAACCGGGATAAAGTTCGGCTCACCCTTGTGGTCCTTCGTTCCCAGCCGGTCGACCAGCTTGGACTCGTCGACGATGATGACCAGTTTGTCTGCCCTTCGTTCGACCAGCTTTTCGCGGGTGTGCGCCCGGCCCCACCCTTTCAGCAGGCCCAGCGACGTCCGTTCAACTTCATCGGCGCCATCGACGGCGATGTCGAGATGAAAACCATGTACACTGACCTGTTCGAAAGGGAGCATCGTGATACCAGAATCTCCAGCCAGCTGATCGATCTTCGGTGACGTAGCGATGGCAGTGATATCTGTCAGTGATCCAGAACATACCAGTTCACCGAGAAG
>CAYOQW010000017.1:0-10450 GCA_964406175.1 uncultured Candidatus Saccharibacteria bacterium | reverse complement strand
GAGAAGGGTACTGCCTCGCCTTATGATGACCGTGCTCGGGATCAATGTCAGTCTGATCATCGCCCGGGTCATCCTCGATTTGACGCTCGTCATGAGCTATGTGATCAGTGATCTTTTGCCATTGCCTGACCCGAGAGATCTGGCGGCAAGCCTCTTTGGCAATCTTTATTTTAACATTTTTGTCATCATTGCCTTCATCATTGTTATTTTCATCATACTCTTGCTCACCCTTGCCCTGTTGATGCTGCTGCTGCGGATCCTCCTCATCTATATGATGATCGTCATCAGCCCGTTCGTCATGCTGTTCCTGCTCTTCCCTGGCAAGCATACCATCGCGGTCAACTGGCTGAAACGACTGGTCCTGCTCGCGATCCTCGGTCCACTCGTGACGTTTATAATGTATGTCGGGGTTTTTGTCAGTGAATCGGTGTATTCAGCCTTTGTAGACAACAGCGGCCTAATGCGGGCGTTCGTCGGTATGGCAACGGTCGGTATCATGATCGCACTACCCTTTCTCCTGGATTCGTTTTTTGCATCCCTACTAGGGAGACCGTCTGGCGATGACAATTCCGTGACCAGCAAGCCAGAGTTGCCTCCACAAACTCAGCCAACGGACAGCACGAGAACAGAAAAGAAGCAGACAGCAGATTTTCAAGATAAACGGAATCTGTCTCTGGCCCATATGGATTTTTCCAAACTGTCTCCTTCGACGTTTTTTCACAAGCCGGATGCAGCAGCGGCCATCGAACCGGTCGTCGATACGTCTGCACCGCTGGTGCAGGGGAAACTGTCTCACACTCAGACACCAGAATCAAAACTGGACAGGAAGCCTGTGGATATGGGCAAGCCGTCCACGGATGATTCGAACGGGAAGAAGCCGGAGAAGACTGAGACGATCAAGAAATCACCGCAGATCGACCAGCAGCAGACAAGCGAACCCATCGACCAGACCACTACCGTGTCGACTTCATCACCAGCCAAGGCAACGGATAGTGCCCGCCAGTCGGCTCATTTCCTGCGGGTCAAGAAGCTGTTCAATGCAATTCCCAGGAATCTCCTGCTCAATATTCTGAACGACAAGGAAAAGAAATCCTTGATCCGGGATGGCATCATCGCGGAAGGCAGCAGCATAGATAGTGAAAAAGCTATGACGATATTCGATGCACCGACCGGCCGCGAACTGATCGCCGAGATGAATGTCAGCGAAAATATCGTCGAACGCAATGCCGCAGCGTCTCTGATCGGCAAAGTGTTCATTGCGTATCCAGATCGGATGCAGCATGTAGCTGATAGTAAAGCGAGTTCCTCATCTCCGACGGCTCAGCAGACGTCATTTGCCATCCTCCAGACCGGCGTCCGTCAGCTCGCCCGGGAATTCACGCAGCAGCCTGAGGACGAGCGCCTCCAGCGGGCCGCGGAGCGACTGGTGCACTATGCACCGCGGATGATCAGTGCCATGACCTCGCAGGAGGGGGCGGAACATCAGGATTTCATCACCTACGGTATCAAAAAACTGGCTTCCACGGTCGGTAATACACTGAAACGCATGGATCAGGTCAAGCCTCTGATCCTGCAGGTTCAGGAGGCTGGTGATATCGGCAGGCAGATCATAGAATTCCGTGATATCGGGGCGGAAGTGCTCGGAAGAGCGGAACTGGATATTGCTCCCTATATCGTCAATGAGCCTGACCGTTTGTTCATCTCCAGTGCGGCATTGTCCAGGAGCGAATATGGCCGGGCACTCATGGCCAAGGTCGTGAGGCTTATCGAACAGGCTCCGGATGATCCGGACCGGCAGAGCCTGGCGGCCATGATCTTTCGGCAGACCGCTCCTTCTGAGGTGTCTGGGCTCGCTTCACCGATCATCGCCGGCACCAATGCGGAGCTGAATTCGCCAGAACACCAGAAAAAAAACGATCTTTCGCTCATGTATGGCTATCTGCGTTCGATCGACCAACCTCAGCTTGCGGCCATGCCTCCTCTGGATGCCCAGCAGTTCATGAAGGCAGATGCACACCTGTATTCGTCACTCGTACCAGACTCAGAACGTGAAAAGGTGAGAGTTGAATTCCCGGCGCAGGTCTTACTGTCGACCTCGCTCGGTCCGCTGAAAGAATATGCACCACACTTGATCACGCAGGCACTTGATCTGTTACCTGAGCTGCTTAAGGTCAATCCATCTCTTGCCTATCTCACCGCGATGAAGCTGTTCCTCGAGGGTGATGAAAAGTCGGCGTCGATGCCGTTCGTGAGAGAACTGGTCAAAAAAACAATTGAACAGAGTGAACAGGAACCCCGCACCGGGACAGAGCGGCAGCTGCAGTCGGCCTCTCATGCCTATCTGGCCACAGCAGCAGAATCAGAGAGTACGCACTTACCCGAGTCAGCTGGCTTCGCGAGGCAGCTGCTTCATCATGGTCTGGCTGCTGAAGCAGGTCAACTGGCTGATATTCAGACCAGAGCCCCGCACCTCCTGAGGCAGGAGCCTCTGCTCACCCTGCTTTCGCCCGTCGATGCTACCCGGCTGCTTTCCTTTATCCCTCTGGAGCAGGTACCCACACTCATGGCGACCCCACTTGCATCGATCGTGGCTGCTGGCACCTCGGCTGCCGTCCTGCAGGGTGCTCGCCTGGATCCTGAGACCGCAGCCAAATATGTGCTGATGACACCAGAAGCGGCTATGAGCTCGGTGCCGTGGGATATGATCAAACAGGTGCTAGAATTTCTGGTCAAGATGGACCACAAGCATCCTCTCTATGCTGAGCTGTCCCATCGTCTGGAACCATTGACCAGCAGGGAAGTCAAAGCTGAGGCTAAAGTTCTGGAAAAACCGGTCGCCACTGCACTTACCGCGGTAGCCGCTGCTGACTTCTCCGCCTTAAAGAGCATCGATGCCCCGACGGTCAAGCAGGCACTCGAGGAAGCCAGGGTCCGTCAGGACCTCCAGCCCGAGTTGGCAGCCAAACTGTTCCGTCTGTTATCACTTGATCAGCTGGCCGAGGCCCCGGTCAGTCTCAGAGAGGGGACGACCGAGTACCTTTCGACCCGCAAGCACTATACGGTCGATGATGCCGAGACGGCCGCCCGGCTCGTCGCTGCGACGCCCCGGAACATGCTGCAGTCGCTCAATGAGAATATTTTGACGCTCGCGGCCACTATCGCCCAGTCCAATGTCAGTTTTGCTGACCGGGATCAGCTGCAGAGTGTGATCACCCGGGAGCTGCAGGAATTGATCTCACCCCATGATCCTCTCTCTGACGATGATGAGACCTAAAGGCATATTCTGCTGAATGATCCCAAAAACGCACACCACAGTATTGAACGATCAGGGTGTGCGTTTTTGCTTACCCGAGGAGGTATTGCAGGAACCTGTCGAAGCAGGTATTGTGCTGATGAAAGAAACAAGAAAAGCCTGCTGGAGAAAACCATTATGCGTTTGAAGTCATCTATTCTTATAGGTCTCGTCTGTCTTGCCGTACTTTGTACAACGGTACCGGTGCATGCGGCAGAGATCATGAGCACTGGCACGACCGATGCGGACGGTGCGGTCTACCTCGCTTCTGATGCAGTGCAGGATGTGTTCGTCTATAACACGTTCCTGGACAGCGACGGCGGGGCCTGGCGAAAAGACCTGAACGCTCAGGACCAGAGCTGGTATACCGAAAAGGTGAAGCCGACCCGTGGTAACAAAGACGAATTTCCGGTCCATGCCTATTTGATCGTGACCGATACCAGCCTCGAGATCATCGATGCAGAGGAGCAAAAGCTCTGGATGCGGTTCACCGAGGGGGCAGGGCACATGATGCCGGCAGGCGACCACTATGCGGTCACCGCCCGTGACGGCCGCGTTTTCATCGCTTCCAATATGCGGCTGACGGTCATAGACTTCATCAATGACAAGGCAGACTACTACGATGCCGCAGGACACAGTGAAACAGCCGGTACGATCCAGGACCGGAACGAAGTGCTCACCTGGAACGGTGTCGCCGGGGATACAGTCGCAGATAGTGTGGTCAATGATGTGAGCGTGACGGTCATCGACGGGACAATGTTCGTCGCGGTCGCTACAGAAAGCGGGGTCAGCCTCCTGAACGTCACGACTGGTGACATGAATGACTACTATGACGTGGCGAGCAATGATGATACGAATGAAACCGTGCTCATGGCCGACGGGACGCTCTATTATACTAATGAAAGCGACAGCGACCTGGAGGTATACTATTCGATCCAGAATGATGTCGGCGATCAGAACACTCCGGACATGGAGTACGACAACACGACAACACCAGCCTTGCTGGCGAATCCAGGGGCCACCAGGTATCCGCTGGTCGTTACTGCCCAGACCAGCTCGATCGATGCGACCCGGAATTCGATCTATGTAGGTTCGGCCAATGGTACCTCCCTCATTCAGGAGAATGCTTCACCAAACGAATCAAACGGTTCGGTGAAGTATTTCTCCAATTTGTACATCAGCGAAGAGATGATCGGGGATGTGCGGGGAATGTGGACGCTCGAGGATGATGCAGGAGACTTCCAGGACCGGTCCAGGAACAATAATGATCTCACGGACATGAATACCGTGCTGCGGGACATCCCTGCCGTGCGCGGTCAGGGGATCACACTTTCCTCCGGTAGTCAGGAATATCTGCACCGCGACTACGATGCTGCCTTCGACTTCGGTACCAGCAGCTTCAGCCTGAACGGCTGGTTCCGGCATCCCGATACGTCTGGTGGTCAGGTTGTTCTGGCAGACCGGACTGATGGGAGCTCGATCGGCTTTCAAGTCTCTATCTCGACCACTGGCGACCTGGTCGGCCGTGTGTCTGACGACGGCACTAACTGGGACACCGCGACCAGTGCTGCGACTGTGGATGATGATGGCTGGCACCAGTTCACGCTGGTCTGGGAACCCGGCACTGCCCTGACGCTCTACCTCGACGGAGTTCAGTCCGGGCAGGATGCTGCCTTGCAGACAGTCGCTTCTATCAGTGGCACCAATGCTGCTCTGGACTTCGGGCGAGATAACAGCGGTTCGGAGTATTTCGATGGCGAGATCGACGAGCTCATGCTGACGGCGGAAACTCTCACACCCCAGCAGGTTTGGGATGTGTATCAGAAGGGCAATGCCGCTTATGATAGTCTCTATTCCAATTACTTTGCTGGCTCGTCTGCGAGCGTCGGCGGTATCGGGGCTTCTGCTGACGGCCGGGTACTCTGGACCGGAACCAATGACGGAGCCGGGGGCGGAGCGCTCAGTGTGGTGAAGATAGGGGAGACCGGTGACTACGCCACCTCGACGGTCCAGGATATACTGAACGCTGATAGTACCTTTCTCACCTATACCACCGGGACCACTCCCGCTCTGCCGAGCAACAATGTCACCTCGATCTCCGTGAGCCGGGCTCAGCAGAGGGAGTTCCTGTTGATCGGGACGGCCTCGTCCGGTGTGATAGGCATGGTATCGGGCTACTCCTGGTACAGTGCCAGCGATTCCTATACCCACGGCGGCATCCTCGACAATGGCGGCAAATGCAGTGCCTCGGCTACCTACCAGTTGTGCGATTCGCTCGGGCAGGTGTTCACCATGACGCCGATGACGTCGACGAATTTCACTCTGTATCAGGGGTATGAATACGATGACCGCGATGCACCGGTAGGCCCGACGCTGCTGGTGGCTTCGCCTACGACCGAGACGACGCCGGAGTGGCAGTGGGACAATGTCTGGGACCGTAACGGTGTCGAGGGCTACTATATGAGGATCGGTACGGCGGAAAATGGTGAGGAGTTCATGACGCCCCGCTGGCTCGGGTTCATCAATCATTTCACCCAGGACCCGGCCTTTACCAATGGCGGTACCTACTACGCCCAGCTGAGGGTCAGGGACAAGGTCGGTAATGAAGGACGCTGGGGTCCCACGACCGTACTCGTGATCCAGCCGTCTATGACGTTCATCGTCGAGGGTGTGGCAGCCGGGACGCCTGACCTCGGGTCCGGGACGTCTGAAAAGGAAACGACCGACATCGACAGCTGGAGTGCAGTCATCGACTTTGGTACTCTGCCGGTCAATGAGCCGGTAGTGGCGGCCCAGAAACTCATCCTCACCATGAATCTGGGGGTTGGCTATGTGGTGACCGCACAGCATGACCAGCCCATGTGGGCCGCGTCGAACGACCAGGATGTCATCTCGCCCTTTGCTGCGACCAACCTGGTTCCGGAATACTGGTCAGCAGCACCGCTCGGTCACATAGGCTATCATACTGATGACATCACCCTCAGTACGTCAGGTAACGGTCCGGCCCGCTTCCGCGGGACAGCTGACAAGTTCGCAGGACTCTCTGATGTGCCAGCTGAGGTCATGTACGGCGATACCGGACCGACGTCCGACACCGCCTATGTTGTCTACAAGATCCAGATCAGCCCGACCATCCTGCCGGGCCGCTATCACAACCAGGTCACCTATATCGCCACGGCGACCTATTAGATCTGTTTCCTAGGTACTTCCTTCAACCACCACCTCACGTAGCAGGTGGTGGTTTTTGTTTGTTTCCCCCCTTTATGAAAGGGGGATAAAGGCCGCCTCCGGAGGCGACCGTCGCTGCGACGAGTCTCGCAAGGCGGAGCTTCGCCAAGGGCGAGGGGATTTGACTAGCTAGTCAGACAAATCCCTTCCTCCTACGCTCGTTGCGAGCTACGGAGGACAAGCCCTGCCTCCCTTTCACAAAGGGAGGGGTCTACCAACATGTTTCAACTTGAGCAAAATGAAGTGCACCTACTATGCTTGACACGGTCTGGTCAGAGTTATACAATGTACTGATACAAAACTATCAAAAGGAGAAATCTCTATCGATTGACCACGGCTACTCTTTTCCATTTATATAGTTCGAAATACAAAAAAGCAAAAGACCAAAACAAACAAGGAGGGACACGCAATGAATCGCCTCAGAAGGAAAATCGCCAAGATCATGACATTCGTAATGCTGGTATCACTCGGATCCCAGTTCGGCATCGGAAGTGCCGATGGACGCCTGACGGAGTTCAAGGATTCGCTCTCACGTATCAAGAGATCCGGCGCTGGAGCGGCCACCCAGGGTTATCTGGAGTCCAACGCCAACATCCGCAGTAAATTTGTATTTCATCATGCGACCAATGAAGAGATCTGCGTAGACCGCAACCTGGCCGGTACTGTCGACGGTACCTGTACTGGTTCGGACAATATCCTGGTCGACCTGATCGATGACAGCGCGATCGTCGCTGATATCGCCTACAGCGGCACGCAGGTGGCCGGCTATATCGCAGAAGCACTGGAAACCGGTATCCGTGATCATACCACTGTAGACGCGGAATCCTTTACCGGTATTTACAATGATTCAGCTGTCAACAGCTTCACCTTTGAACTCGGCGTCAATGAGAATATCCGCGTCAGTCTGGATGGGACAGGACCTGGTGATGCCACCCTCAGTTTGCTTACCGATGGTCATCTGGTCGCTCATCAGGCATATTCGGGCGCAGAGGTTGCGGCCGCTTTACAGCATGCACTTGGAGCGCTGGACCTCAGTACCGGTGATGACACCTATACCGTCACATATAACACCGATACTGAAGCATTCACCATCACCGCAACCGCTGGCACGAATGGCGTTTTCATTGATTTCAATGATGCACTTTCTACCGCGGCCCTGTATCTCGGTTTCACTGCCGATGCGGACCTCATCTTCGGTGGCACAGCCGCCGCCAGCTCTGATGTTCCGGCGGATTACATCAACCGCTTCCAGATCCGGGCAAATGGTGGTAATACCTATGATCCGATCATCACCTGGGACGTGGCCGCTACGACCGCTGAGGGGACTCTTGGTTTCAGCAATGGCGCCGCCAGCCCGACCCTGCGTTCAAATGTTGATGTCAGTGATAACCAGATGCAGTTCAATGTCATTGCTCTGGTCAATGATCAGTTCGCACTCGACTTGAATGGCCAGTCTACCAACGGTACTGAGACCATTACGGTCACCCCTGGTAACTACACAGGTATCTCGCTTGCCGCTCAGTTGACCACCGATATCAATACCGGTTGGCAGGTCGGTGGCAAGACGGGTGCGGTACTCGCCCAGTATGGAGTATCGACCCTGGAACGCTTCCGCATCACCTCGACAGCATCCGGATCTGAATCGTACGTCCACATGGTGTCAGCGGTCCGTGACTTCCTGCCCACTGTCGACCTCGTCAATAATATTCCGAAGGATGGTATGGCGACCGCCGTTATCGTTGCCTCAGACCATACCCTCAGCTTCAAGACCAAGGGTGCCGTGCCTCCCGCAGGTGAAGTCATCATCACGTTCCCTGTCGGGTTCACTTTCCCTGTCGGCCTCAGCTATACTGATATCGACTTTGCGACCGGGGCCACCCTCGCTGGTGTCACCGAACGTACACTCGCCGCTACCCATACGGGTACCTCCGTGGGAGTCGCAGTTGATGAGACCAACCGTGTTCTGACTTTCCAGGTGGGTTCTGATGCCGGCCAGGGTATTGATGCCGCGACCTATGTTCAGATCAAGGTCGGCCGCAATACTGCCTATCAGACCACCGGTCTGCTCCAGATCACCAATCCTGCCATCCCAGGTATGTACCAGGTGCAGGCTGAGACTCGTACCTCTGATGAGCTCACGTTCACCAATACCGTCAATGACCAGTTCATCTGGGATCCGGACGGTGCCAATAAATTCGTCTTTGCCGTCGGCGTCAATAACCTGATCTGTCTGGACACCGCTGGTGATGGACTGGACAACGCCAACTGTACCACCGATGACGATTCGCTGACGGACCTGATCGTCCAGGGCGGACTCGTCGCGGGCACAGAATACACTGGTGCTGATGTCGCTACCGCTATTGCAACAGCCCTCGCTGCTGACAATGCCAATACAGATACCTATACGGTCAGCTACAATGCCACGACCCAGAAATTCTCGATCCAGCCTCTCGTCGGCACCACTGATATCAACATCTTCTGGTCTGCCGCGGTTTCGACCGCTTCCAGAGTGCTCGGCTTCACCGCTGACAAGACCGACCTCTATACCAGTGGTATCTGGACGTCTGACATCATTTCCGGCACGTATGTGCTCGATATGATCACTGACGGCGGTCTCGTCTCTGGCACAGCCAATGCCGGTGCTGCAGTTGCCACGGCCCTCAAAACCGCTCTTGAACTGGCCAAATTACCCAATGGGACAGTTGATAATGTGTTCAACGTCACCTATACCGCAGGTACCGGCAAGTTCACCATTGCCAATAATACTGTCGATGAGTATCCGGCGATCTACTGGTCCTGGGATACGTCGACCGCGGCCTATACCCTCGGATATCTCTCTGACGACACGACGGCCTCGACCACCTTCTCGTACATCTCGGACATCTCGTCCCCGATCAAACCCATCGACACCGCTTTCACGGCCATCTACATCGTGGCCAATGACCAGATCACCATCTCGGCTGGAGTTGACCCCAATCTGGCCATGGAGATCAATGGAGGCCTGGCCTTCTCCTCTGTCGAAGGTGACCGTGATACCCTCGGTCTGGACTTCGGAGCTCTCGAACCCAATGCGTACTACAAGCTGGGGGGTGCCAAGACCGAATACGGCAAGATCGAAGTCCAGATGAACTGCGGACCAGGACTGAATGAAGCCTGTATCCCGTCCACCAATGATACGATCACCATCCGTGGTGTCACCTACACATTCAAACGCGTCGCCGCTGACGCCGCGACCAATGGCTCCTTTGTCTACGCATCTGTTACCGGTACTACGCAGCAGCAAAGAGCCGCCAAGCTCCTGACCAACCTCTATCGTGCCATCAACTCCACGGACGTGAACGTCCGAGCCAACATCAGCCGCAGCTCGAACACGACACTGTGGGTACTGTCCACCCGTGAAGGTGCGGACGCCGCCTTTGCCCTCATTGATGGTACGACCAATACGATGCCTTCTGACCTCACGCTCACGGAGTACAATGGTGTGAATTCCTACTTCTACAAAGACAACAAGGCAAAATTCAACACCGATCCTACGACCTATCAGACCGATCTCGCTGGTGTATCTGACTTCCGCGGCCACAACATCAAGATCAATACGAACGCTGCGGACGGCTACACCCTCCAGATCCGTGACCAGGGCCCGGATGATACCAGCCCCTTCCGTACATGGTCTGACAGCGTCGATCTCGGGTTCGGACTGTTCGCCTACAGCCAGAGCACCCGCTGGGGTGTCGAGGGCAACAAGGCCGAGGGCGATGATCTCATCCAGGAAGCCTTCCAGGGTGGTGAAGACAACAACTTCGACCCCCAGGGTCTGACCACCGCCTACCAGACGGTAGCCCGCGATGACGTCTCTACCGCTCGTGATAACATCAGCCTGGAATATGTGGTCCGCGTCGATGCCGACCAGCCCGCTGGTAACTATCAGAC
>CAYOQW010000016.1:0-10800 GCA_964406175.1 uncultured Candidatus Saccharibacteria bacterium | reverse complement strand
TCACTTTTTTGAACTGTTCACGGATCTTCTTGTTCAGCTCACGGCACTGGTCAGCGGTGAGCCCCTGACGCAGCTTGATGACCTGTTTGGCTCTGCTGCTCGCGGCCGGCTCTACCTTCTGCCGGTCAAAGATCTTGAACGACAGATTCCGCTTGAACGCTTTGGCGAACAGAATCTCCACCACCGCATTGAGCTTGTACTCGTCAGTGGAATTGACCACTATCTCATCCTCCGACAGCTCGATCGTGCTCTTGGAGTCCTTCAGGTCGAACCGGTTCGTCACTTCTCTGAGAGCAATATCGATAGCATTGACCAATTCCTGCCGGTCAAATTCGGAAACTATGTCGAACGAACACTCGCTGGCCATGTCTGACTCCCAATACTAATTAACCAGTGTATCTGAGGTGAATTCACGTTCTGCCTCGCCGCCCTGGCCCATCGGTCCCAGATCTGTTCCGTTCAGCCATACTCTGACTGCACTGCCTTCAGCTGTGCGAAGCACGATTGAATCCTGGGCTGCAAACGTCGCGTCATACCCCTGCAGGAGTATCTGCCGTTCCTGCTGTACCCCGTCGATCACTGCCTCCACCCAAGTCGTCTCCGGCCAGGCATAGACCCGCAGGTGAAGAAGCCCATCCCCAGGCGGCGCCAGGACATCCGGTATCACAGCGGTCTCGCCGTCAGATACTGATGAACTAAGCGGGAGTACAAGCTCTCCTGAGCCATCTCCCAGTGCGTCATACGTGACGGTCCGGGTGATGAGTTTCTTCCTGTGCCCCAGCCGGGCCTCCAAAACGAAGATGTTTTCGCCAGGCTGCAGAATGAACTCCGTGCTGAAAAAACCTGTATCATCGGTACTGATCGGCCGGCTGTTCAGATACAGATTGATCCCGGGCTTGATGAATCCCGTGATCTGGACCGTTGGTTCCTGTATGACAGCACCGTCCGCAGGCAGGGAAATATTGCTGAAGGGAAAGCGTCTGAGCAGAGAAAAATTAACATTGACCGCAGGCTCAAAAGGCTGCTCCAACCCGATCAGACCCCAGGGTGAAAAATATGACACCATGAGGATCGTCGCGGTGACGGCCAGCAGGACCAGCATATAGATGGACAACCGCTTCCCGCCGATATGCCTCTTGTGCAGAGGCTGTACGTACTGTCTGACCACATGCAGTCCATCCTGTTCAGTTGAGGGAGTACCTGCGGGTATCCCGGGCTCCATCAAGGGTGAAGACGGGAGCGGATCAGACTGCGGAGTACCAGATCCCGCCTGAAACACGCCTTTTTTAACTTTTATCACCGTACTTTTGACCTCAGCAGCACCTTTATTGGAAGGGGCCGATCCCCCGTTCTTCTGATACACTTTGAAACTGGCCATCCCTCAACTCCTATAGATCGCTGAGTGTCCAGGTCTTCTCCACCACACTGGTGGTCCCCATCAGGGCCTCTGGCTTGCTGTTCACGCTGAGATAGGCAGCATATGCTTTGCCGGAGCGGATATAGAGCTTGGCTTTGGCGTGGAACGTCCTGGTCTGTCCGTTCTCAAGGAGAAAATCTTCAAACGAACCATCATCGACCGACACCCGGAACCAGACGCTGTCCACAGTCCGTATCGCAATGGTGATGCCAGTTTCAGCCGGAGGCGCCACTGGATCAGCGTTCTGGCCATTGGGCAGGATGACATCGGACCCGGGCAGTGCAATATTGAAGTTCCGATGAATGATCATCTGCTTGCCGCTGATACGGTTTTCAGAAACGATCTCCAGACTTTCAGGTCCGTTCTTCAGAGCGATGAATTCCCGGTCAAAAGTACCTTCAGTACTCAGGTGCACTTCTTCGCCATTGATACGCAACGTCGCATTGGGATCAGTACGCCCGGTGATCTTGATCGATCGCGCCGCGAACACTTCTCCCTCGAGCGGGGAGGTGATCTCCAGAACCGGAGGCTTGGTGAGAGACTGATACTGACTGAACAGATACCAGAGGAACAGCGCGCTGCCAACGATGATGACAAAAGCGATGACTCTGGCCGGCGTCAGAACGAAGCCGATCTTTCGGCGATTGGATGCCTCTGGTGCGATCTCCCTCTCTTCATCATCCTTGCCGCCGAACTGTTTGCGGTAGGTATCACGGAGTTCACGATAATTGAGACGAAGCAGCAGAGCGTAGTTACGCAAAAAACCGAGGATATACGCACCCTGAGGCAGGGCAGCAAAATCCTCTTCTTCCAACGCCTTCAAATAGGCTTCACGGATCTTTAGTCTTCGTGAAGCCCCTTTCAGCGTGATGTGTTGGTTTTCCCGAGCTGCACGCAGCTGCTCGCCGATACCCTCCACTGACGCCTCGCTCGTACTATTTGGCTTTTTTGGCTTTGATCGTGAGCAGCTGTTCACCCTTGTAGGTGCCGCAGGCTGAGCAGACGCGATGCGGGAGTTTCTTCTCGCCGCACTGAGGACAGATGGACAGACCAGGTGCCTTGAGCGCATTGTGCGAACGGCGGCTGCCCCCGGCAGACTTGCTGACCTTATACTTTGGTAGTGGTGCCATGAGAGCATCCTTTCATCTATAAAACACCTGAACAAATTCGGAACAGGGTCATTATAGCAAAAATGCTTGATTTCACCAACCCTCTTGTCTTTCTCATGAGTACATGAGGGATTTGACCCGCGTTCGAAACCTCCCTACAATACCAGTATTCCACCTTACCTACCTTTGAGGGATACCATGAAGACCAGTGACGTCAGACAGGGTTTTATAGATTTCTTCAAGGCCCGCGGCCATGCCGAGATCTCCAATGTCCCGCTCCTGCCGGACAACGACCCCACCCTGCTGTTCGTGAACTCCGGCATGTTCCCCCTGGTGCCCTATCTCCTGGGTGAAACCCATCCCCAGGGCAAACGCCTCTGCAATTTTCAGAAATCCATCCGCGTCCAGGATATCGAGGAGGTCGGCGACGATCGGCACACCACGTTTTTTGAAATGATGGGCAACTGGTCGCTGGGGGACTATTTCAAGGCAGAACAGCTACCCTGGTTCATGGAGCTCTATCACGAAGTGTTCGGGCTCGATATCAACGACCTCTACGTCTCGGTCTTCGAAGGGGACGAGTCCTGCCCTAGGGACGATGAGAGCATCGAGATCTGGAAGGGCGTGTTCGCCAGGTACGGCATCAAGGCCCGGGTAGCGACCAGGCTCTCCGACATGGCCCAGAATTTCAATGCAGACGGCACCCGGGTCGATCCGAGTGACTCGGTCCGCATCTTCCCCATGAGTAAAAAGGATAACTGGTGGCAGAGAGGTAATACCGCAGGCGAAGTAGGAGGACCGGACAGTGAGATGTTCTTTGACTTCGGACCCGGCACCGAACGCTTCGCTGACCCGACCTACGCACAGTGGAACGACACCGGCCGCTTCCTGGAGATCGGCAACAGCGTGTTCCTCCAGTACCAGCTCGATGAAAATTTGAAGTGGCAACAGCTCAAGCAGAAAAATGTCGACTTCGGAGGCGGGTTCGAACGTGTCTCAGCCGCCATCAACGGCACTCCTGACATCTTCATGACTCCTCTCTTCACCCCGATCATCACAACCATTGAAGCGGTAAGTGGTACCACATATGACAGCAACAAGCCCTCGTTCCAGGTCATCACTGATCACCTGCGGGCTGCGACCTTTATCATGGCTGATGGCGCGCTCCCGTCGAACAAGGACCAGGGCTATATCCTCAGACGCATGATCCGCCGGGCGATCCGTCATGGCCGGCTTCTGAACATCAGTGAAAATTTCACCGCCCGTATCGCGGATACCATCATCACCGAATACTCGCCTGCCTACCCGCACCTCCTGCCTCACGCGGAACAGATAAAAACTGAACTGACCGCGGAAGAAGAAAAATTCCGCAGAACACTGGACCGCGGCATCAAAGAGCTCGGCAAGGCTATTGAATCAGGAGAACCGATCGACGGAGCCCGGGCATTCTACTTCTTTGAAACCTACGGATTCCCTCTGGAGCAGACCATTGAGGAGCTGAAGACCGCAGGTAGAGAGATCGCCAAGGCTGAATTCGAGCAGCAGTTCAAGACCGCACAGTCCTCTCATCAAGAGCTCAGCAGGCTGGGCGCCGAGCAAAAGTTCAAGGGCGGCCTCGGCGGACACACGGACCAGCATGTCCGATACCATACTGCGACCCACCTGCTCAATGCTGCTTTGAAAAAAGTTCTGGGCTCGCATGTCCACCAAAAAGGCAGCAATATCACCACTGAACGCCTGCGGTTCGATTTTTCCCACACTGACAAAATGACCGATGACCAGAAGCAGCAGGTAGAAGCTCTGGTGAACGGTGCGATCCAGGCTGACCTCACGGTCAAGTGCGACGAGATGTCCATCGACGAGGCCAAGGCCCAGGGAGCCGAAGGCATGTTCGAAGACCGCTACGACGCCAAGGTCAAGGTCTACACCGTCTACGACCAGGCGACCGGCGATGTGTTCTCCAAGGAGATCTGCGGAGGCCCTCATGTCGAGCACACCTCCCAGATCGGCAGCTTCAAGATGGTCAAGGAAGAGAGCTCCTCAGCCGGGGTCCGCAGGATCAAGGCGGTGATCGAATAGTGCAGCAGCTATGACATGGCATTATGGTGTGCATGATCAATGCAGAGACGAGGCGGTGCCTCGTCTCTCTTGGTTCTCCAACAAATAGACATCATTTCTGAAAACCTCTATACTCCATCTGACAAATCCCTCCTGTCCTCCCTTTCACAAAGGAAGGTACATACCCCCTAGCTCAAGGCCCATAGAATGACCTTCATCGACACCATCCGACACGCGTTCGTCCCGGACAAAAGCTCCGGCAGATACTGCATTGCGCTGGATGTCGGCACCGAAATGGTCAAGGCGCTGCTTTTTGAACGCGAGAACGGCAAAGGCAAGGTCATCGGCGTCGGCCGGTACCGTCAGCGGCTGCAGGACATGCAGGCCGGCATGGTCACTGACATCCAGGGCGTCGTCGCCAACTGTCAGGAAGCCATCGAACAGGCGATCGAACAGGCCGGGGTCGAGCCCAATCAGACGATCATGGGCATCGCCGGCGAGCTCGTGAAGGGGGCGACGACCGTCGTCGAGTATGAACGGCCAAAGCCCAACGACAAGATCGATGCCAAAGAGCTCGAGACCATCGTGCACAAGGTCCAGTGGCAGGCCAGCGATCAGGTGCGTAAACAACTGGCACTCGAGACCGGCTATCAGGAGATCGAGGTCAAACTGGTCAATGCCGCCATCGTGGATGTCCAGATCGACGGCTACAAGATCCACAATCCCATTGGATTCCAGGGACGCAAGGTCAGCGTGGGCATCTTCAACTCGTTCGCCCCGCTCGTCCACCTGGGTGCGCTGCAGTCCATAGCCGAAGAGCTCGACCTCGACCTCCTCAGCATCGCGACCGAACCCTATGCGGTCGCGGTTTCCGTCGGCAATGACGAAGCAGGCGAATTCAGCGCCATCTTCATCGACGTCGGCGGCGGGACCACGGACATCGCACTGGTCCGGAACGGCGGCGTGGTGGGGACCAAGATGTTCAGCCTGGGAGGCCGAGCCTTTACCAAACGTCTGGCCGCCCATTTCAATATCAGCTTCGAAAAAGCCGAGGAGATGAAGATCGACTACAGCCATGGGAAACTCGACACCGCTTCCCGCGAGCTGGTGAAAAGTGTGCTCGAACAGGACGCTGCAGTATGGATCTCAGGTATTGAGCTGATACTGAGCGAGCTCGCTGAGTCAGAGCATCTGCCGCTCCGGATCCTGCTCTGCGGCGGCGGCAGCATTCTGCCGGAGATCAAAAGTGCGCTGGATAGCTTCGACTGGCAGGAAACCCTGCCTTTTGCCAAAAATCCCCAGGTCAGTTTCATCAAACCATCCGACGTCACCAATATCACCGATGCTACCGGCCAGCTGAACTCCTCGCAGGACATCACCCCCATGGCGCTCGCCAATCTCGCCATGGACCTCATGGGTGAGGAGCAACTCGTCGATATGATGCTCCGCAAAGTCGCCAAAATTATCCAGCAGTAACCACCATGTCCCCAGCCCCACGTCTCCACGCCGTCTACCTGGAAGCCAAAGACGAGATCACGTCGGTCATCGACCAGATCCGCGGCTGCCCTGACTCCCGGATCGCCCTGGTCGGAGCAGACCGTTCCAGTCTCCTCCAGAGCCTGGTCAACCTCAAACTGCTCAAACGCAACTGCGAGCTTCTGGGCAAGGAACTGATCCTCATCACCACAGACCCGGTCGCCTCAGCCCTGTCCGGTCAGATCGGTCTGGTCACCTATCCCAAGCTGGCCTCGGCCGAATATGCCCTGTTCGGCAAAGCCATACCGCCCGTCCCTCAAAAGATCGAGCAGTCAGCTCCCCTCCCTCAGCTGGATGTCCCGGAACGGACCGAAGCCCCTGTCGCGATGGGACCAGATCCGATCCCGCCTGTACGCCCTCCCATATCTGTCGATAAACCCGCACGGCCGCGGCCTCCGACTGAAAAACAACAGAACGTCAACCTGAACAATCGCGGTGCTCTGCTGGTGATCCTCTTTGCGGCGCTGATACCGGTGATCGCGCTGGTCTATGCCGCCTGGGCAGTATTTCCCAGCGCCCGGATCCTGCTCGTACCCAAAACCCAGGAATTCGCGCAGGACGTCACCGTGCGTGCGGCACCTCGTTATACCGAGGTCAATTTCTTTTCCAGAGAAATGCCGCTCACCTATGCTGAGGCTACAGAACAAGGCTCGCTCACCGCCAAGACCACACAGCGGGCAGACCTCGGGACCAAAGCGACCGGCACGATCACGATTTTCAATCTGTGCGCCACTGACCCCATCACGTTCCCTGCCGGCTACGAGATCACCAGCTACGATGGCAAAGTCTTTGTGATCGTCAATCCGACCGTGGTCGAAGGCCTCAGCGTGCAAGCTGGTGTACAGCGCCGCGGGGAGAAATACAAGGTCGCAGTCGAAGCCAAAGGGGTCGGAGAAGAATACAACATAGAACCAGCAGATTTCGTTATCCCGTATGGTGACTGTACCCAAAAACTGCTCTGGGGTGAAAGCAACAATGCCTTCGATGGAGGCGCCAGCCGGGACGCCGTCGTCCTGGGTCAGAATGACATCGACACTCTGCGGACCAAACTGCTGACCGACCTCACCAACCGCTCACGCGCCAGCATGACCGCCCAGGTCCCCGAGGGCAGGCTTGTCCTGACCGACACAACTGAGAGCCGTATCACGGCAGAAACGATCAGTGCGCAGGTCGGGGACGAAGTCCCGGACTTCACGATCACACTGACGATCCAGACCAGAGGCCTGGCCCTCCAGGAAAGCGATCTGATCGACCTCGTGACCAGAGTATTGAGCACATCCATCCCGGCCGATTTTGAACCGCTCACCAGCCAGAAATGGGACATATCCTATGAAGTCCAAAGCTTTGACCTGGATGCCAAAACACTCGACCTGACCGCCAAGGGCAAAGGTCTCGTGGCGATGAGGATCGCCTCTCCGGACCTCAAGACCAAACTGCTCGGGAAGACAAAAAACACCGCGGAACAGGTACTGGAGCTGTACAAAGATAAGCTCGACAGCTACCAGGTCCAGCTCAGCCCGTTCTATGTACGGTCCGTCCCCTCCTCCTCTGACAAAGTGACGATCAACAAGCTCACCTGGGATGAATTCCAGGCAAAGATATCGAAATAACCGGACACGCATATGGCCCGTATCATGGCCCTGGACTGGGGCACCAAGTATATCGGAGTTGCTGTCTCTGATGAACTGCAGATCAGCACCCGGCCGCTCGCGCCCCTCACGGTCACCTCACCGGATGCGCTCCTCTCTGAAATACAATTCCTGTGTAAAAATTTCAACATCCTGACCATCGTGATAGGACTGCCGCTCAGCCTCAGCCGCGAAGCAGGACCCCAGGCGCAGAAGGTACTGGAATTCGCTGATGCGGTAGAAGCAAAAACAGGCATCGAAGTCGTCCTCTGGGATGAAACCTACACATCGCAGGCAGCCGAAGACTCACTGAAAAGCTCCGGCAAGGATGTCCGGAAGAATCGTGCCGAAGTGAACAGCATCGCAGCGCAACACATTCTGGAATCCTACCTGAGCGAACACTATGCAGTAAGCAGTAAGCTCTAAGCTTTAGGCTATACGCTTTCAATTCCCGGACCACGTTCCTCAACCTGCTTTTTGATTATTTGATTATTGCTCACCGAGGCCCCGATGGACGAAATCTTTGACCGAGACAGACCCAGTGCCTTCCAGCGGTTCATCAAATTCATACTGATCAGCCTCCTGCTGCTCGTCGTCGCTGCCGGTGTCGGATTTGCAGCGTTCTGGAATTACTATGACCACGCGCTCAGGTCAGTGCCGAACGCCTCGGGAGAGACCGTCACCTTCACCATCTACCCGGGCCAGAGCGTGACCGGTATCGCGAGCGCGCTTAAGCAAAACGGGCTCATCTCTGACCCGATCGTTTTCCGTCTGGCGCTCAAGATCCAGCGCAAGGACGGTTCGCTCCAGGCAGGCACCTACCACCTCAGCCAGAAGGAGACCATGCAGGCCATGATCGACAGCCTGCTCTCGGGGAAGAACGAGGAACGCTGGATCACGACACTGCCCGGCTGGCGGATCGAAGATATCGCAGCCTATCTCGACGCCAGAGGGATCGCGGACGCTGCTGATTTCACCGACAGAGCCTACAGCGCGACCTACGAATTCCCATTCCTCTCTGACGCTCCCCCCTATTTCAAGCCAGTAAAACAGAGTCTGGAAGGCTACCTGTTCCCGGACTCCTACCTGATCCTGGAAAATGCCACCGCAGACGATGTCATCGAGACCCTGCTCAACAACTTCCAGGACAAATATGACAGCACCCTGGCCCCGGCTCAGAACGGCCGTTCGCTGTACGACACGGTCATCATGGCCTCCATCGTGGAAAAAGAAGGCCGTACGCTGGAAGAAAAACAAATGATCGCCGGTGTTTTTTATAACCGGCTGCAGCTCGGGATGAATCTGGGATCTGACGTCACCATCCACTACCTCATCAAGGACTGGAAGGCGGTATTGACCTATGACGATCTGCAGATCGACTCCCCCTACAACACCCGTCTGAACACCGGATTACCGCCCGGCCCTATCTGCAGCCCCGGGCTCGATTCTCTCGTGGCAGCATTAGAACCGACCTCCACGGATTACCTCTATTTTTTGGCTGACAAAGATGGTACAATGCGCTACGCGAAAACCAATGCCGAGCACGAAGCCAACAAATCCCGGTACGGTCTGAGCGGACAGTAATGCATCGTTGACCTCGTCCCCAGCGGATGAGACAAGGAAGAGACGGGGCGTAGCGCAGTTGGTAGCGCGCATGCATGGGGTGCATGAGGCCGTGAGTTCGAATCTCGCCGCCCCGACCAGTACGCAATAAAAGGACAGGAAGCGATTCTGTCCTTTCTTTGTATCACAAAGGTCCTCGAACATGAAAAAACTCCTTTCTTTCGTAGCGCCTCTATTCGTGATCGTCTTCCTGGGCCTGATGTGGTCAGAGATATCACAGATCAACCGCCAGCAGCAGTCACTTGCCGGCGCGGTCGCCGATCTCTCCCGGACCGATGCGCCGCAGCTGGAAGCGGTGAACACTTCAGTCAGGTCTCTCGGGGCGGACATCGCCTCGATCAATGAACAGATCAAGTCGCTGAACCAGGAAACGCTTGCGACCCTGACCTCGACCGACTGGCAGTCCAATGGTGACCTCTCATTCCTCACGAGTTTCGGTTATATCGAGGTCCCTCTTCTGCGCAAGAGCAACTACTATGAGGTCAAAGTCCAGATCAACGGCCAGAACGCCTATCTGCTCCTCGATACCGGCGCTTCCCAGAGCGCCCTTGACCTGACACGCAGCGCGAGGTTCAATGCTACGGTTCATCCAGGGACGACAGAACGTGAATTCATCGGTATTGGAGGTTCTTCCATGACCGTTACGGTCTATGCTCTCGATACCCTGGCCATCGACACCCTGGAACTGAAAAAATTCGATATCCCGGCCGTCGACCTCCAGGCCCTGAACGACTCGCTGGATGCCGCCGGCGCCTATCCGATCGATGGCCTGCTGGGGGATGATGTGCTCTCACCCCATGACAGCATCGTCGACTACACGAACAAGAAACTCTATCTCAGGAACTGACCATGACCACCGTCGTTATTGAAAAACTGATATTCGGCGGCCAGGCCATGGGACATGTCGATGGTAAAGTCTGCTTTGTCTGGAACGCTCTCCCCGGCGAGACCGTCGAGATCAAAGTCACGAAGAACAAGAAGAACTTCATGGAAGGCATCGCGACAGCGGTCCTCGTCCCCTCTCCTGCCCGGCAGGAACCAAAAGAAGCTCATTACCTCGCCTGCAGCCCCTGGCAAAACATGAGCTTTGAAGAAGAAAACATCTGGAAAACAAAAATCGCAGAGGAGACCCTGGTCTCGATCGGCAAGGTCACTCTAAAAGAACCACTCTCCATGTACGCCAACCCTGAACAGCAGTATGGCTATCGGAACAAGATCGAGTTCAGCTTCATCGACGACTGGTCGGGTCAGGTGTCACTGGCTTTTTTCGAACGCGGCCAGCGGTTCCGTCAGCCTATTCCTGGCTGCGAACTGGCAGAGCCCTGCATCAATGAGACAGCACAGCAGATACTTGCCTGGCTGAATGACATCGGGGCTGGTGCCGGGTCGCTCAAAAGCGTCATCATCCGCAGCAACGGCCAGGGTGACG
>CAYOQW010000015.1:0-11064 GCA_964406175.1 uncultured Candidatus Saccharibacteria bacterium | reverse complement strand
AGTACGGATGATCTGGTTGCCTACCTTTCAAAAGAGTCCTGACATCATGCGCAGATCTGCGTTGTTCCTCATCGTGCTGGCAGTCTGGGTCGCGGTCATGCCAGCGCATGCTGCGGTTGAAAGTCAGGTATCTGCCCGTATCCGGCAGCGTGCCGAAGCAGCTTCGGCCTGGTTCTTCAGGATCCAGACGCCCCAGGTATCGGCCCAGAGTTATATCGCTGTCGATCTGACCACCGGCCGCATCCTGCTGACCAGAGGAGAGCATGACCATCGGGCACCCGCCAGCCTGACCAAGATGATGTCGGCATGGGTGGCGTTGAAGGAAGCTGGACCAGATACCGTCGTCGCTGTGGACTGGACCGCCACTCAGATCGATGAGAAGAAGGTAGGGCTGGGGGTCGGCGAGCTGATCAGTGTCGACAGCCTCGTTCGAGCAGCGTTGATCGGTTCAGGTAATGATGCGGCGATGGCGCTTGGTTTGGTCAATGACTACAATCGGCCAGTGTTCATAGAAAAAATGAACCAGCAGGCCAGGGATTGGGGGATGACGGACACGACGTTCATGAATACTGTCGGCGTCGATGCAGACGGGCACCTCTCATCCGTGCATGACATGGCGGTCCTCAGTCTCCATCTGCTGAGTGATCCGTACTTCCGGGATATCGTGCAGATGAGAGAGGATACTGTCTATTCTGCGGACGGCAAGAGCCGTCATTTCTTGAAGAATACCAATTCCCTGCTCCAGGCATCGGATGCAATAAAAGGTATCAAGACCGGGATCACTGATCAGGCTGGCGGCACTCTTAGTTTGCTCGGGGAGCGCAATGGCCGGCAGATCCTGGTGGTGCTTTTCGGCAGTCAGGACCGGTTTACCGATGGACAGTCATTGATGGACTGGGCGTATGCCAATACGGCTTGGGTAGAACTGCGTATGCCGGTACTGAAGGTCCCTGATCTTCGGGATCTGCTCTTTGTTGATCCATTCCACCTCAGCTGGCGGACGGCAGGCACGTATAGCACGATTCGTCTCTAAGCAGGTTCCTCTATGAAGTCAGGACCGTCAGGATCTCTTCAGATCGCGATTGATGGGCAGACCGCTGCCGGCAAGGATACTGTGGCTAGGGAGGCAGCGGCTGCTCTTGACTGTGTGTTCATTGATACGGGGGCGCTGTATCGAGCGGCTGCTGTCGCGGTCGTCCGGTCTTCTTTGTCTTTGGACCAAACGGTCGATATTCACGAGTTGCTCTCAAAGACACGCTTAGGCATCACGATCGATGCCGCTGCTGGCAAAAATCATCTTTTGCTCAATGGTGAAGATGTCACCAGCCTGCTGCGCACCAGCGAGATCGATGCGGTCAGTACACAGCTCGCCAGACAGAAAGAACTGAGGAAGCACCTCATTGTGCTGCAGCAGAGGATCATCAGCCAGTATCGGCGGGTGGTGGTCACTGGCCGCGGTATCGGCAGGACTGTCCTTCCTGAGGCGGATATGAAGGTGTATCTCACGGCCGACCTTCAGGTCCGGGTCCAGCGCCGATGGGAAGAGCGGGTGCAAAATGGGGAACAGGTCACGCTGCGGACAATCGAAAAGGAGATCCTGGATCGCGATCGGGCAAATCGCGAACGTGAATTCGATCCGGATATACCTACTCAGGATGCCGTATGCATCGATACGACGGGTCGGAGCATCGCTTCCGTATCTCAGGAGATCATTGAACTCGCAAGGGTCTGGTGTCTCTGACAGGGTTATTTCAGTAGTAAGACAAAAAAAGGTCCTGCTCACGAGCAGGACCTTTTTAAAAGGATCAGTTCTGAGATATTAGAGGCCTGCGTTTTTCGATACATTCTTGTCAACGCCCAGCACGGTGAAGACGAGGCTGACGAGCAGGTACCCGATGACGGCGATAGCGATACCGATGATGGCCTGGGTGATACCTTCTTTGGCTTCCTGAGCCTTCTTGGAATCACCACCGGCAGTCACGTACTTGAAGCCGGCATACATCAGATATACCACGGCGATAACGCCGATGAAGCCCATCATCCAGTTGAGGAGGTTGTTAATCAGATCGCGGAGGTCAGTGACGCTGGGGATGGGATTGGTCAACGCGGTCGCACTCGCAGTGTTGATGTAGTAACCGAAGAAGGTGAATGCCAACATCACAGGATATGCGATTTTCTTAATCTGGCTTTTCATGGTGTTACTGCTCCCTTTGATTGGTAAATGATTTTTGGCATAACTCATTAAAATAGTACACGGCTTTGGGCATTTCGTCAACAATTATGTGGGCATTTTGTCAGGATACGCTTTCGAAAGTGAGCGGAGCTCTCAGGTGGATGGTCTGTTTCCATTCCGGGATCTGTACCCGGTAGTTGTTTTCTGTCGTGAGGAAGTAGGAAAAGAAACGTTTGGATTCCACTTCGCCGTGGGTGAGGAAGACTTTGGCAGGCGGCGGAGCGATGTGATTGAGCCAGTTGCTCAGGCCGATCTGGTCCGCATGAGCGGAAAAACCGCCTAGCGTGTGGATGTGGGCTTTGACCGCAATATCCTCGTTGAACAGCCGGACCGAGTCGGCGCCATCAATGATCTTTTTGCCGGTCGTGCCTTCGGCCTGGTAGCCGACGAAGATGATGTGGCTTTCGGGTCGCCAGAGATTGTGCTTCAGATGATGTTTGATCCGGCCGGCATGGCACATACCGCTGGCGGAGATGATGATGGCCTTGCGGACAGAGTTGATCGCTCTGGATTCCTCGGCCGACCGGGTGTATTTGAGTGTCGGCAGGTCGAGCGGGCTCTCGCCGCTCTGGACGACATCCCAGGTCTCCTGGTTGTAGCATTCTGGATGTTTGCGAAAAATGTCGGTAGAAGTGATCGCGAGGGGACTGTCGATGAATACCGGGATATCAGGAAGTTCACCTGCCCGGTACATCTCTCCCAGGACGTAGACCAGCTCCTGGGTGCGCTCGACCGCAAAGGCAGGGATGACGATGTTGCCTTCCGAAGCGAAGCATTCCTTCAGTATCGCTTTGAATTCAATGATAGTTTCGCTACGGGATTTGTGCTTACGTGAAGCATAGGTGGTCTCGATGACCACATAGTCGGCGGTATCGATGGGTGTCGGGTTTTTCACGATGGCCTGTTCGGAATTGCCGATATCGCCGGAGAAGACAATTTTGGTGCTTTTCCCTTGTTCGGTCACGATCAGTTCGATAGAACTTGAACCCAGAATATGCCCGGCATCACGAAAGGTGAACGCTATATCATCATTTACCGTGACGGATTTGTTGTAGGGGACGGTTTTGAAAAACTCCATGCACTTGCCCGCATCGTCTATCGTATAGACAGGATCGAGCAGGGGCTGGTCAGCGCGCATGCGTTTGCGGTTCTTCCATTCAAATTCTTCTTCCTGGATGTGGGCGCTGTCCAGGAGCATGACTTCGCAGAGGTCCTTGGTAGCCGGAGTGCTGTAGATGGGAGCATGATACCCCTGGTTGATGAGTTTGGGGATCAGGCCGGAGTGGTCGATGTGGGCATGGGTCAGCAGCATGAAATCGATCTTCTTGGGGTCGAACAGGAATTCAGCGTAGTTGCGTTCTTCCAGCTCGCGAGTCCCCTGGAACATTCCGCAATCCACCAGGAATGTGCTTTTGCCTGTGCGTACCAGATAGCAGGAACCAGTGACCGTGTCATTGGCTCCGAGGAAGGTGATGTCCATGTTCTGCCTTTTGGTATGGGTTTATTCCAGAGAAAAGGAATTCGTTCCGGAGATGCGTTCCAGTGATATCAGGACGGATGGGTCTATCGAGGTCAGGATCTCCGTCGTGATGGTTTTCTGCTGGGGGCTGTCGGCATGCAGTACCAGTGTAACACGAACCGGCCCGGGATTAGAAGCCAGCAGGGTCTGCAGCTGTCCCAGGATGAGACTGTTGCAGCGCTCTGACGTCAGGCGGATGGTCATGGTATTGATGTCAGTCTGGCTGGTGGGCAGGGTACGAGAAGTGTCAGATGCCAGATCTGATTCCGGGGTCATGGACGATGATTCAGCGACGAAGGCCTTTTCTACGATGAGCTTGGCTTCATCCCCCTTGAAATCGATCTTGCCCTCGACCACGGCAATCGCGCCGGAGGACCAGACCGCTGCGGTCTCCTGGTAGGTTTTCGGGAAGACGATCAATTCGATATGGTCGGTCTGATCTTCCAGCTGCACAAAGGCCATGGGGGTTTTCTTCTTGGTCACGATCTGGCGGACAGAGCGCACGATCCCCATGGTTTTGATCTTGCTTTCGGAGGGGAGATGGGTGCATTTGCCGATCGGAGAGATCCCTTGCTTGCTGATGAAACCGGCGAACATGGAGAGGGGATGACGGGAAAAATAGTAGCCCAGGAGGTCCCTCTCCCAGTTCAGCTTTTCGCTCATGGGGACTTCGTCGATAAGCGGCAGCGTAAGCGAGGTCTCCGGCGCCTGGGTCTCAGACGAACCGAACATGCTGGTCTGGCCGTTGGAACGGGCTTTCTGGTCGCTGGAGGAGAGGGAGAGCACACTGTCGATGCAGGACAGGTGCTGATTACGGTTGCCGAATTCATCAAAAGCACCGCTCTTGACCAGGCTTTCAAGGACCTTTCGATTGCAGCTGCGTCCATCGACGCGGTTACAGAAGTCGAGCATGGAGTCGAAGCCCTTGGTTTTCCTCTGATCGATGATGAGATCGATCGAGGCCGTGCCGACGTTCCGGATCCCCTCCAGCCCGTAGCGGATCGTTTTTCCTTCGATGGAGAACTCCTGCTGGCTTTTGTTGATATCAGGACCGACGACCGAGATGCCCATGTGGCTGCATTCGTTCATATAGAAGGCGAGCTTGTCAGTATCTGACACTTCTGACGTGAGCACCGCAGCCATGTACTCGGTCGGATAGTTCGCCTTCAGGTAGGCGGTCTCGTACGTCAGCATGGCATAGCAGGCAGCGTGGGATTTGTTGAACCCGTAGCGTGCAAATGGCTCGATAAAGCTGAACACCTCTTCGGCCTTTTTTTCGGTAACGTTGCTGGTCTTGACCGCACCTTCGATGAACTTGATCTTCATCTCCTCGATCATGGAGGCGATCTTTTTGCCGATGGCCTTGATCAGGATGTATCCGTCACCCAGTGAGAAGCCGGCGAAAACGCAGGCGATCTGCTGTATCTGCTCCTGGTAGACGGCGATGCCGTAGGTCTCACTGAGGATCGATTCCAGCGTCGGGTAGGGATATTTCGCTTTTTTCTTACCGTGTTTGGCGAGGATGAAGTCCCCGATCCAGGCCATGGGACCTGGACGGAACAGGGCGATCATGGCCGTGAGGTCCGCAAAGCAGGTCGGTCCCAGGTCGCGGGCGAGCTTGATCATGCCGGGGCTTTCGATCTGGAACACGCCGGCTGTTTCGCCCCTGGTCAGCATTTTATATACTTTTTCGTCGTCGAGCGGGATCTTGTTCAGATCGATCTTCACCTGATGCGTTCTCTCGATGATGTCGATAGCGTTGCCCAGGATGGTGAGATTTCTCAGACCCAGGAAGTCGACTTTCAGCAGGCCGATCTTTTCGCAGGGCTTCATGCTGTACTGGGTGGTGATCTTGCCTTCTTTGGCGTCCTTCTGGAGCGGGATGTCCTGGATGAGCGGGTTCCGGGATATGACGACAGCCGCCGCATGGGTAGACGAATGCCGGGCTACACCTTCAAGACGCTGTGAGAGGTCGAGCATCTTGCGGATCGCCGGATCATGCTCATAGGCATGCTTGAGCTCAGTCACGGTCGCCAGCGATTCTGCGAGGTCGAGGCCCAGCGGAATGTATTTCGCGATCTTGTCCACGTCGCTATAGGGCATGCCGATCACGCGGCCGACGTCGCGGATAGCAGCCTTGGCCAGCATGGTCCCAAAGGTGATGATCTGGGCGACATGGTCGATACCGTGTTTTTCCACCGCGTACTGGATCATCTCGTCCCGGCGGTCGTCGCCGAAATCCAGATCAAAGTCAGGCATGGAGGCGCGCTCGGGATTCAGGAACCGTTCGAATAAAAGCTTGTGTTCCAGCGGGTCGAGACTGGTGATGGCGAGCAGATAGGCTGCCATGCTGCCGGCGCCCGAGCCGCGTCCTGGCCCCACCGCGATCTTTTCAGCGCGGGCGTGGTCCACCAGGTCCTTCACCATCAGAAAGTACGAAGCGTAGCCCATACGATTGATGATGGAGAGCTCATAGGCGATACGGGTCAGGATCTCGGCTTTCTTGGCTTCATCTACCTGCGCTGCGGGGGCATCGGGCAGTTCTTTGAATTCATCATCAACATGCAACCCATATCGCCAGATGAGCCCGTTCTGGCAGCAATTGACGAGGTGTTGTTCTGGCGTCGAACCATCCGGCGTTTTGAAGTCTGGCAGCAGGTGCTGATCAAATGGCAGCTCCAGTGAACAGCGTTCAGCGATCTTCATCGTGTTCTCGATGGCGTCCGGGGTGTCCTTGAACACTTCTGCCATTTCCGCAGGTGAGCGGACATAAAAATCCTTGGAGCTCATCTTCATTCTATTCTGATCGCTCAATGTCTTTCCGGTCTGAACGCAGAGCAGGACATCCTGCGGTTCATGGTCTTCCGGCAGGATATAGTGGACGTCATTGGTCGCGACCAGGGGCAGGTCGTGTTTCCGGGCAAACGCGATGAGCAGTTTGTTCACAGCCTTTTGCTCCGGGATGTCGTGGTCCTGGATCTCGAGGTAGAAATTATTTTTGCCAAATACCCTCTGATATTCTCTGGTTGCTTTCAACGCCCGGTCTTCCATGCCGGCCAGCAGCAGTCTGGGTATCTCTCCCTGCAGGCAGGCTGATAGAGCGATCAGGCCCTCGCCGTGAGTTTCGAGCCAGGTACGGTCGATACGCGGTTTGTAGTAAAAGCCTTCCAGCTGGGCGCGGGTAGCGAGATTGATGAGGTTCTTGTAGCCGTTCAGGTTTTCGCAGAGCAGGACGAGGTGGTAGGTGAGGTTGTCGCTTCTCTTTTCCTTGACCTTCACGCTGTCCGAAGCGAGGTAGGCTTCCATGCCGATGATGGGCCTGATGCCGTGTTTCTTGGCTTCCAGATAAAAGTCGACGGCGCCGTACATGACCCCGTGGTCCGTGATGGCGATGGAGTCCATACCGAGTTCTTTGGTCCTGGCGCAGAGCTCGTCGATCTTGCAGAGCCCGTCGAGGAGCGAGTACATACTGTGAACATGGAGGTGGGTGAACGTTGAAGTCACTTGATGATCCCGTTAAGCGAGCAGCCGCGAAAGATGGATATACCCATGATGAAGGAAAATAAAAGGATACTGCCAGTTATCAGTGCGGTCACGATCCGAGCTGTGACGGGATCTTTAAAAATAGCGAGGAGTTTGCCGTAGAGAGCCGGGATATAGTTCATATTTGTCCTTCCAGTGCGCCGAGGTCCAGCAGGGCCGATTTGATTGTTTGGACCACAGAGCGAGCTTCCTGAATACTGACAGTGGTATTCACTTCATGCACCAGACGGTTGCGAAAACGGTGCGCCTGCCATATTTGATCGATCGCACGGAACCGTTTACCTGCTGCTTTCAGTTTTTCTGCCAGGCTGCCCCGGTAGCCGAGAACCTTGAGTGCGTGATCGAGCAGCGAATCTATGGTGACCACGGCATTTTTGAGTGAGCTGGGAGTTGCCTCCGTCAGCAAATGGTCCACTTCCTGGCAGCGTCTGCTGATCACAGCCTGGTCACGTGCAGGAATTGCTCTCGGAGCGAACAGGAGCTTCCAGACCGGTGCGACAACCGGATACAGGGCGAGGATCGTAAACAAACCAAGAAGAGCAAGCCCGGCCAGGGAGAGCGGATTTTGAGCTGCGTAGGGCACAATGTCACCAGGGCCGAGAATATCGCTGTTCCAGATACCCCAGATGCCAGGAATGAGCAGAAACAGGGCACCGAGAGACAGGAGTCCCAGCATGACCCGATCCCTGAGGTTGGAAGGAAGCTGGGGCATGAGGAATAACTCCAAGGTAGAGGGAATTAGACGGTGAGGATCTCATCGATCTTGGTCTTGAGCAAGGCTTCTATTTTGTGATTGTGCTCTTCGGTGAGTTTCTGGACCTGGTCCTGGAACCGTTTGCTTTCATCCTCAGAGAGGGCTTTGTTGGTCTCGTTGTTTTTGATCTCCTTGATCGCATCCTGACGATGGCCGCGGATGGCGACCCGGGATTTTTCGGCATAGCTTTCGACAACTTTTTTCAGATCTTTGCGGCGTTCTTCCGTCATGGTCGGGATCATGACCCGGACTGTCTGACCTTCGACTTGAGGATGCAGTCCGAGATTGGAGGCCATGATGCCTTTTTCGATCGCTGCTACTGCACCACGGTCCCAGGGGGTCACCAGGATCTGACGGGATTCGGGGACTGAGATGGAAGCCATGGACTTAAGCGGCATGATGGACCCGAAATATTCGACCTGTATGTCTTCGACCAGTCCGGCATGTGCGCGGCCGGTATTGACCTTGGTGAACTGGGAATTCAGCGCATCGATGCTTTTACCCATGGTTTCCCTGCACATTTTCATGATGGCTTCGGACATTGGTCCTCCCTTGTTATGAATTAGCTATGGCATGTCGTTCGCGAACGACATGCTGGTGGGCCTAAATACGATCCTAATACACGACAGTACCGATCTTCTTGCCGGTAACGACCTTCTTCAGGTTGCCGGGGGTGAAGAAGTCGAACACGACGATAGGCATGTGGTTGTCCCGGCACATGGCAAAGGCGGTCATATCCATGACCCGGAGCTTGTCCTTCAGAGCGGCATCGTAGGAGATTTTATGGTATTTGACCGCATTGGCATGTTTTTTGGGGTCTTTGTTGTAGATACCGTCAACCTTGGTCGCTTTCAAAATGGCTTCGGCGCCAATCTCGACCGCGCGCAGAGCAGCTGCCGTGTCTGTGGTGAAATAGGGGCTGCCGACGCCGCTGGCGAGGATCACGATGCGGCCCTTTTCCATATGACGAATAGCTTTCTGGCGGATATAGGGTTCCGCGACCTGAGGGGCATTGATGGCTGACTGGACGCGGACCGGGACGTGGATCTTGGAAAATGCATCATGCAGCGCGAGAGCGTTCATGAGCGTGGCGAGCATTCCCATGTAGTCAGCGGTGCCTCGGTCCATTCCTTTGGTCGCCGCAGCGAGACCCCGGAAGATGTTGCCACCCCCGACCACGATGGCGATCTCGACACCCATGGCCTGGATGTCCGCGATCTCCTGCGCGATCTTCAGCGTCGCGATGGGGTCAACTCCGTGCGTCCGTTTTCCCATCAGGGATTCGCCGCCGAGTTTGAGGAGTATGCGTTTGTAGCTGAGCGCTGGTTGTTCCTGCTCGGTCATGGCATTCTTTCAGCTAGTGGTTGGTTCTGTATTCGTACGGACTTTGTGGAGCATTCGACTGGATGATGCCAGATATCCTTCATACCGTTCGATCCGGACTATGCTGGCCGAGATACCCCGACTTCTCAGGTCGTCCGACAGTTTCTGTTCATCTTCTTTCTGGTCATGTCCCAACGCTATAATATCAGGTCGCAGCCGGGAGACCAAGGCATATCGGTCACCGGGACTTCCGATCCAGGCCTCGTCGACGACCCGGAGAGCCGAAATGACCGCGAGACGGTCATCCTCAGGCACGACTGGTTGTCTTTTTTCCTTCAGGGCTATTTCGTCGCAGGTCACGATGACGATCAGCCGGTCACCCAAAGCCCGGGCCTGCGTCAAGTAGAACACATGCCCGGGGTGGAGGAGGTCAAAGACGCCAGAGGCGAGGACCGTTACTGGTCTCTTTTGCATACGAGATACCGTTAGGCGCCGATCTGGAACCTGGAGAAACGTGAGATCTTGATATTTTCACCCATTTTGGCGATGGTCTCATTCAGGATGTCCTGAATGGATTTGCTTGAATCCTTGACATAGGCCTGCCTGAGGAGGCATACATCGTCATAGAATTTTTCCAGTTTTCCCTCAGCGATCTTGCCGGCGACCTCAGCGGGTTTGCCTTGCTGCCTGACGCTCTCGAGATAGACTTCTTTTTCTCTCGAGATGATGTCGGCGGGGATATCTTCGACCGCTACGTAGGAAGGGTTCAACGCGGCGACATGCATGGCAATATCGTGAGCAAGCTGTTTGAATTCATCCGTACGAGCTACGAAGTCAGTTTCACAATTGATCTCCAGCAGGACGCCGAGTTTGCCGCCGGCATGGAGGTAGCATTCTACGAGACCCTCATTGGCATCGCGGGAGGCTTTTTTGCCTGCCTTGGAGAGACCCTTGGTGCGGAGGATATCGATAGCTTTTTCAATATCAGCATTGGCTTCGACGAGTGCCTGTTTGGCATCCATCATGCCGGCGCCGGTACGGTCGCGCAGATCTTTGACCTGTTGGGCAGTTATGGTGGTCATGCGAGTATCCTTGGTACGTGGGACTATTTGATCGAGGCGATGATCTTCTTGGCAGTGACGGCACCGATGCCTTCGACGGCGGTCAGATCTTCTTCGGTCGCGGCCTTGAGAGCGGTCATGTTCGTAAAGGCTTTGGCCAGCTTCGTGATCAGCGCGCCATTCAACTCAGGGAGTGATTCGGCGTTGATCGCATCGGATGGGGCTGCTTCGGTCTGTACTGGCTTGGCAGCGATATCAGGGGTGAGAGAGGCTTCGGTGATCTTGACTGATGATTCATTGTGCTTATGGGCATGCATGGTGGGTGCGTTATCCCTTTCGCCTGTTTTTCTGGGGCTTAGGGCGGCTTTGCGGTCTTCGGCGTCAAGTTCTTTTTCCGCGAGGAGCTCGATCTCTTCTGGTACCTCAATGGATTCCAAAATGACAGGCGCTTTTACCGGCAGGGGAGCCGGAGCGGCGACCTTGTTCTTGTTCTCGTAGGCTTTGCGGGCTTCAGCGGCTACTTCGCCGATCTGATCGAGTATGAAGTGGATGGCGCGGATAGCATCGTCGTTGGCGGGGATAGGATAATCGACGAGGTCGGGATCACAGTTGGTGTCGAGAGAGTGCCCAT
>CAYOQW010000014.1:0-11536 GCA_964406175.1 uncultured Candidatus Saccharibacteria bacterium | reverse complement strand
GTTTGTCACACCGATTACAACCTACCACGCAATTGAACGGATGGGAAACTACAGTTTTCGAGTCCGGTCCTGAAGTAAAAACATCATGGGTGCAGAATTTTTCACAGGCACCGCAGCCGGTGCATTTTTCAGTGTCAATGGTCGGATACCAGGGGACGAATTCCCGTTTGATGCCAAACCAGCGGTCGGGGGTTGGGTGAGCGGACATGGTTATTCCTTTCGTTATTGATTCGATCTCGGCTTTGCTGCTGATTCTTTTGTGCAAGCTCCTGCAGTGTTCGTGCCGAACAGCTTCCATTCAAATTTTCGGGCCAGGTACACGATGGTCAGCATGAGCGGTACTTCGACCAGCGGGCCGATGACGGTGGAGACACCGACCATGGGCTGGGAAGCAAAGGCGGTCAGGGCGATAGCGATGGCAAGCTCGAAATTACGGCCGGTGCAGTGAAATGAGGTCGTAGCCGCATCAGCATAGCAGAATCCTGTTCTCCGGCTGACGAACAGTACACCGAAGAACAGCAGGAAAAAGAACAGGACGAGCGGTACGGCCATGAGCCAGATGAGCTCAGGATGCTGGAGGATGATGTCGCCCTGGAGGGCGAACATGACCACGAGTGTCCCGATCAGAGCGATCAGTTGCACGTCATCGAGGATGGGCAGAGCTTTTTTCGTAAACCAGGCTTCCCCCTTGTTCTTCAGCATCCAGCGGCGGGTCAGAACACCGGTCAGAAGCGGCAGGCCCAGGTACAAAAGTACGCTTTGAGCGACCAGCCCGATGTCGACTGAGGCCTGCTTACCCAGGATGAGCCAGATGAAGAACGGGGTGGTCACGATCTGGATGAGCGAGTTCCAGGCCATCAGTACAATACCGAGCGGACCGTTGCCCCGGGCCAGGTCGGTCCAGACCAGCACCATGGCGATACAGGGTGCGACACCCAGGAGGACGAGGCCGGTCCAGAGGTCGGGATGGTCACGCAGAAATATCCAGCCGATGCCGTAGAGCAAAAAAGGGTTCACGGCATAGTTAAAGAATATGACGATGGCGGCGGACTTCCAGTCGCGCACCGCGCCCTTGATCTCTTCCAGTTTCAGCTTGGTCATGGCCGGGAAGATCATGATGAACAAGCCGAGAGGGATACCGGGCTGCAGGGCTTTGCCTACTTCCGGCGAGAACCTCCCGATCAGGAGCCCTACGGCCATGGCCAGCATGATCCAAAGGGGCAGAAGTTTACTGACGAGGCTGAGACGGGGCTGGTCCTGGGATACTGGCGAGGTTTGATCGTTCATGATATCGCCCTGTAAACGCTTAATTACAATGTTGGCAATCGCAGCAGTCGCCGGTTTCGGAAGTGGTGCACTGGATGGTCGTATGGGTGATGGAGTGTTTGGCCTTCAGGATGTCTTGAACTGACCTGAGGACCCGGTCCCGTGATGCATCGTCGGTCAGCCGGAGGTGGGCGGTCAGCATCCGCTGGCGGGAGTCCATCTGCCAGATATGCAGGTCGCAGACAGCACAGACACCTTCGATCGAGAGAAGTGTTTGTTTGACCTTATTGAAATCAAGACCTGCTGGCATCGCATCGAGGAGGATATTGAGAGAGCTTGCACCGATGGCAAAGATCTGCCGTACGATGAACAGGGCGATCACGATAGAGATGAGGGGGTCGATCCAGGTCCACCCGGTCAGGTAGATGACGATGGCGGCGATGATGACCCCGAGTGAGAACAGGGCGTCCTGGAACGAATGCAGGTAGGCGCTTTTCAGATTCAGATTCTGGTGGGAGTTGCTCCTCAGGAGCCAGGTGGCCAGAGCATTGCCCAGGAGGGCAACGATAGCTACAGCGAGCATCGGGAGACTGGCGACCGCGACTGGATGGAGGAGCCGCTTCACGGCTTCAAAGCAGATGAGTGCCATGACCGCGAGCAGAAGGGCACAGTTGGTCAGGGCGATGAGCACCTCGACCTTCCTGAGGCCATAGGTCCGGCTTTCTGAGGGCGGCAGGCGGATGATCTTTTCGCCTGCGAGGCTGAGCGCCATGGAGGATACATCGGTCAGATTGTGCAGGGCGTCAGAGATGAGGGCCATACTGCCGGATACAAATCCCAGGGCCGCCTCGAAGATGAAGATGACGCAGTTGATGAGGATGGAGGGGACGAGATTGTTAGTGTGGTGGTGTGAGTGGTGGACGTGCATGAGAAGTGTACGGGTAATGAGTTGTGCGTCATCCCGGGCTTTGACCCGGGATCCAGAAAGAAAAAAGAGAAAAGACCGATTATTTATTTTTTTGTCTGGATTGCCGTTTTCACGGGAATGACATCTTTTTCTGATCGTGAATGATCAATGAACGACATTGAAAAAGAATCCGATGACCATGATGCCTACAGTGGTGATGCCGAAAAAGGTCAGGAGGAGTGGCGGCTTCATGGCTTTTCTGAGGATGAGCGCCTCCGGGATGGAGAGTGTGACCGTGGCGGTCATGAAGGCAAGGGCAGTGCCGAGGCTGACGCCTTTGGCGACGAGGGCTTCCACGATGGGGATGACACTGACCGAATTGGCATAGAGCGGCACGCCCATGAGCGTGGCCAGAGGCACCGCCCACCAGCTTTTGGCTGACAGGTATTTTTCGAAAAAGTTGACCGGAATGAGTCCATGGATCACTGCGCCCAGACCGACCCCGAGGAGGACATAGGGAAAAATGCTGTGGGCGATCTCCCAGGCTTCACGCCACCAGAGCACAAGCAGTTCACGCAGGACCGGCTTCTTTCGGTTCGCCCTCTTCACCAGAGCGACCTTGGTCGTCAGCAGGGACGGCTCGACGCATTTTTCCAGGTGCAGTCGTTGGATGATCATGCCGCCGACGATGCCGACAGCCATGCCGAGCAGGTTGTACAGGATGGTGATACGGATGCCGAACAGGACAGGCAGGATGACGAGCGAAGCTTCGTTGACCAGGGGCGAAGTGATGAGGAAGGCAGTGGTCACCCCGAGCGGGATGCCCGCCCGGAGGAAGCCGATGAACAGCGGGATGGAGGAGCAGGAGCAGAAGGGAGTGATGACGCCGAAGATAGCGGCGAGCAGGTAATCAAAACCGTACCAGTTGCGTGAGGTGAGGAAGTCTCTCAGTTTTTCCATAGGCAGGTAGTAGCGGACGATCGCCATGAGGTAATTGATGGCGAGCAGCAGCAGTCCGATCTTCAGGGTGTCATAGAGGAAGAAATTCACACCGCTGCCCAGCTGGGATCCCTGGGCCAGACGGAACAGGTCGTAGGATATGATGTCAGCGAGCCACTGGAGCGGGGCAAAGATGTCCATGGTTACTCTTTCCCTTGTTCGGCAACTGCTTCCTGGATCGTCTGTTTGATCTCATCATACGAGCCGGGCTTGCCGACCAGGACCGGGACGTCGTCGATGGCGAGGACCGGTGACTGCATCACGCCCAGGTCGATCAGCTGGGTGATGTCCGTGCTGTACTCGACCTCGGCCTGGAGTTCTAATTCCTTGACCGCCTGCTCGGTCTGCTCATGGAGTTTGCGGCAGGTGGGACAACCGGAACCGATGACCTGTATCTTCATGCATTTACTCCTGTGAAATGGCCGCCGAGCTGTGTAACGATCTGATCCAGGGCAGAGCGGTTGAGCGAATAGAATACTTTTTGTCCATCTTTCCTCGACGAGATAAAGCCGGCATCCCGCAGTACTTTCAGGTGGTGCGAGGTGAGGTTCTGGGGCAAAGCCAGAGCAGGCAGGATTTCGCACACGCAGTGCTCGCCATCTCGCAGCAGGCACAAGATCTTCAGGCGGTGCTCCTCAGCGATCACTTTCAGCGACGCGGTGAGCGAGCAGAGTTCGGGCGGGATAGAAGTACCAGCACAGCAGGATGTTTTGGACATATATCAATACGTGTTGATATACAGACACCAGCATACTACGTCAGAGCGGCAGCGGCTGTCAAATTCGTCTTATGGCGTTTTCCTGGTTTTACTCCCCATACCAAATCCCAGTCTCAGCACGCCTATCCGCTTGATGAACAGCTCGTAGCTGCCGAGCGTGAGGGCGAGGCTGACGACGGTCAGGAGGAGGAAGTGCAGGTCAGGCTGCATCGTGAGCGGGAGGAGATAGTAGGCGGCGACGAAGACCATGGTCTGATGGATGCAGTAGAACGGCATGACCGCTTCGTTGGCATACTGCCGCCAGGAGGTATCGCGGTTCAAGTACTGCTCGGCGAGACTGAGGATGCAGAGAGTCCAGACCACGCCGTTCACGGCCATGATGCCTTGAAAGGAGAGGAATCCGATGCTGTGGTCCGGAGCGACCAGCCAGCCGATCACCTGGCCCTGCACGTGCATGAGGCCGAAGTAGCCGATACAGCAGATCCCGATGAACGCGTTCATCATGCGTTCCTGACGCAGACGCCTGCGGATGGCCGGGGAATAGATAAAGGCAAAACCGAAAAGAAAAAATATGAACCAGAAGAGCACATCGGCCAGACCGCCAAACCGGGAAAATCTGACATGCAGAAGGATCTGAACGGCAACACCTGCGGTAGCCAGGCAAAGGGAAGGGTAGCGTTCCAGCAGTTTTCGAAGCTGAACGATGACAGGAAGCGTTTTTATTCTTGGGACGCGCAGTGACTGGAAGATCGGCAGGGTCACCAGTGAGAACAGGAACAGTTCGGCCAGGAACCAGAGGTGCAGGCCGTAGGTGCCAAGAGCACTGAAGTCCCAGTGCAGCGGTCGGCGGGGGATGAACCAGGGGATGAATTCCCAGAAATTCCCGTGGTAGAGACCCTTGTTCAGGGCGACGATATAACCCTGAATGAAATTGAACGTCAGGGCGACGAAAAAATATGGAACCAGCAGTCTGAGGACGCGGTCTTTCAGATATCTGGCTGAACTTCGCTTCTGCAGGGAGAGGCCCGCGGCCGACCCCGAGATGGCAAAAATGAGTGGCATGATCCAGGGGAACACAAAGATGACCAGCAGGCTCAGCGGCAGGCTTCGCTGGTCGGCTTTCAGTCCCCAGTCTCCGAACAGGTCAAAGAACCGTGCGTTGTGGAACACGAGGACCAGCAGGATGCAGGCGATACGGAGATGGTCGAGGTAGTAGATGCGGGGGGAGGAGGGCATGCGAGGTAGGAGGTAAGAAGTACGAAGTAGGAAGTGCGAAACAGAATGGAGGAGTATCAGGGACGAGAGTCAGTATAGAGGGTCCTGGGACGCAAAAGAAGCCCCCTCATGAGAGGAGGCTTCCTGAATATGCGGTTGAAGGGCTGGATTACTCGCGGGAGCCGAGCTGGTGGTCGAGCATCATGAGGCTGGGGCCGTGGGTACCGACCATTTCGAGCAGGTCGAGCACTTTGGTCATGCTGTTTTCTTCTTCCACCTGTTCGGTCACGAACCACTGGAGCATGATCTCGGCTGAGAAGTCCTTGGTCTCTTTGGCCAAGGTCATGAGCTTTTCGATGCGGGCGGTGATGAACTGTTCGTGCTTCAGAGCAGCTTCGAACACTTCCTTGATGGTTTTGTAGGTAGCTTTGGGGGCGGTGAGAGCACCGAGTACTACTTTGCTGTTGCGTTCGTTCAGGTATTCGACGAATTTGCGGGCGTGTTTGCCTTCTTCCTGGGCCTGTTTGGCAAAGAAGTGGGCAAAGCCGTTCAGGTTCTGGGCGGCGAAGTATTGTTCCATCTGCAGGTATAGCCAGGCGGAATCGTATTCCAAATTCACCTGGTCGTTCAGCTCTTTTTCAAGTTTCTTGGGCAGCATTCTTGTCTCCTTGTTTGGTTTGATGATAATAAACTCAGTCATTTCCAGTATTAGTATAATACGATTTCAAAGTTTGTCCAGTATGCGAATACGTGGGTACTTACCGCATGAGGAAGATCGACAGGAACGCGAGCACCGTGCCAGCGATCTTGCGTCGGCCGAACGGTTCTCGATAAGCAGGCAGGATCAGCGTGCAGGCGATGGTCACCAGCAGGGCGAGATTATTCAGGCCGTTGACGAGGGAAAAATTACCCAGTCTGATGGCTTCGAGATACAGAAAACCGCCGGTGATGTTGAACAGGCCGATACTGATACCCGTGAGCCATAGACCCTGGGTCTGATGCTGTACAGGTGGCTTCGTGACGACAGGACGACGAGTATGCCACATGAGGAGGCTGAGGATCAGTGTGAACAGATTGCCCAGGACCATGAACTGGGAGTTGCCCCCAGCGGCAGAGGCATACGACACGAGGATGAAGGCCGTCCCGGTGCTCAGCGTGCAGAGCAGAGTGAACAGTATGCCTCGAGCCGAACGTCGAGTTTTGTCCGTTCCGGCGGAACCGGTCCCCAGGAGGTAGATGGTCAGGCAGGCTGTGAGCAGACCGGCACCCTGGATCAGGGTCAGACTGTCGTGGCGGACGAGCAGGGCAAAGACGATGAGGATGATGAGCGATCCGACCTTGGTCACCGGGAAAAAGAAGTTGACGTCCACGTGTTTGAGTGCCTCAAATCGTGATTGGATCACCAGGAGGTAGCACAGTGAGTAGACGAGGCAGATGCCCACCGTGAGGGGTATCTGCGTCCATACGGCTCTCGTGACGACTTGCATGACCAGGCAGCCTGCGAGTGCGGCACCCAGGAATATGATGCCGACCAGGTCTGAATTGTGACGTTTTCTGGCAGAGACTTTGTAAAGTAGATTTTCGATGCCCCAGAAGAGCGGAGAGAGCAGAGCGAGAATGAACCAGGACATGGGGACCCTTGAAAGATAGTAAGGATGGGGTGAGTATAGCAAATCGTCGGAGGACCTCATAGTTGTGGGTCTCTGCGGTTTTGTCTTATCGATCCTTATTGACAGGTGCAGGCTATACTGTAATAATTCCCAAGTATTTTTATTATTTATTCTCCAAGGATATGATCCGTCTCCACCGATATGGATCTCCTTGTTTGAACATGTGGCCTCAGGGTTGACATTTGTTAGTGCGGAAACGTTTTTTGACGTTTCCTTTTTTTATTTTTAGGACACGCATATGACAGAAAAAGCAATTTCTCACAAGAAGTCAGGGTTGTTGATCATGGCGCTGGGTGCACTCGGAGTCGTGTATGGAGACATCGGTACATCACCGCTGTATGCGGTGAATGAAATGTTCTTTGGCGGAGAGCATCTGACCGTTGATAAGTTGAACGTCCTCGGAGCTATCAGCCTCATCTTCTGGGCACTCACCCTGATCATTTCTATAAAATATATCGTGTTCGTGCTTCGGGCTGATAATCAGGGAGAGGGTGGGGTGTTCGCGCTGTTCGGTCTACTGCACAAGAACAAGAAGAAATTTGCCCTGATCGTTTCTGGACTGCTCATGTTCGGGGCAGGACTGCTCTATGGGGATGGTATCATCACCCCCGCCATCTCGGTGCTGTCCGCGGTAGAGGGTCTGAAGATCGCGACCACCTCCCTGGAGCCCTACATCATCCCCATCACGGTTGTTATCCTGACCCTGCTGTTCCTGGTGCAGAGCAAGGGAACAGCCAAGATAGGTGCTTTTTTTGGTCCAATCCTGACGATCTGGTTCATCAGTATCGCGGTTCTAGGGCTCTCGCACATCATCCCCAATCCCGAGATCCTGGAAGCGGTCAACCCCTGGTACGCGTATCATTTCATCGCATATCATGACTTCACGACCGTACTGCTCATCCTGGGTTCGGTCATGCTGTCGATCACGGGTGGCGAAGCCATGTATGCTGATATGGGACATTTCGGACGTTCGCCGATCCGCTTCAGTTGGTTCGTTCTTGTCTACCCTTCTCTCCTGCTGTGCTATTTCGGCCAGGGCGGCTTTCTGCTCTCAGGTCAACCCGTTCTGAACAATCATCTTTTTTTCAGCATGGTCCCATCGTGGGGTTTGATCCCCATGGTCATGCTCGCCACAATCGCGACGGTCATCGCTTCGCAGGCTTTGATATCCGGCGCCTTTTCTTTGACATCGCAGGCAGTGGCGCTCGGTATCTATCCCCGCATCCCGATCGTGCATACGCACAAAGAGCATGAGGGACAGATCTATGTTCCCATCGTCAACTGGGCGCTCTATGCCGGCAGCGTGGCACTGGTGCTCGGTTTCCAGACCAGTACCCGACTGGCATCAGCCTACGGGCTGGCTGTATCAGGCGTGATGCTGATCACGACCTTGGCCATGATCCTGATCGCTACCTCCTACTGGAAATGGAAACCCTGGAAGGCATTTGCTCTTTTCGGTATCTTTTGCTTTGTGGACGGATCGTTCCTGTTCGCCAATACGCTCAAAGTGTTTCGTGGCGGATATGTGCCGCTCATCATCGGCCTGGGGCTGTTCGCCATCATGAAGGTATGGATGTGGGGCAGAGCTCATATCAATGAGGCGTTCGCTACCTATCCTACGCTGTCGATCAAGGAAGTCTACTCAGCCAAGAACGAGATCCAGGTATCTGCCTGCTCACGCCGGTCCGTTGTCTTCATGACCCCCCGTTCGATCATGTCGGTCGAAGACAAAGTGCCGGCACTGTTCCAGCTGTTCATGGAAGTCACTGCCTGTATCCCTCAGCATGTCATGTTCCTCACGGTGGTCATAAAGAAATATCCCTATGTGACTGAACGGTTCGAGATCCGCACGCTGCACCAGGACGATCAGGGCCGCAGCATCATCGGGGTCACCCTGTTCTTCGGGTTCATGGAAGATCCCAACGTGGAAGCTGTTCTGGATGAAATGGCTGCCCACAATCAAGTCATCACCGACGAGCACCAGAAGAACTGGATCATCTATATCCTCCAGGAACGTATCCTGCCTGCCTTGAATGGATCGCTTATGCATCGTCTCCAGTTCGCATTTTTCCGGACCCTGCAGCGCAATTCCGATACGGCAGACCATTACTTTGGCCTCGGCAATGACGTACGTCTCTCTGTAGAAGTCCTGCCGGTACGGTTCAAAGAGTAGTATTGCAGTTCATACGGTATCGCAGCAGAACGGCCTGTCGTACTTCACAGTTGGCAGGTCGTTTCCTTTTATTACTACCAAATGCGGATTTTGTTATATAGTGAAGCCAGCTAAGCTAATTTTTGTGAGCCCGCATGGTAGCATTTCCGCTGTTGAGGAGGATCGGTGAGGTCTGGCGGGAGATCAGAAGAGCTCCCCGGTATAAATACGTTCTGCTGTGCTGTCTTGCTATGACGACATTCGTGCTGTTCACGAGTTCGTATGTCAGCCAGGAGATCAGGATACCGATAGCGCTGGGGCGAGCTTTTCTCCAGGGTAAGCTTGCGTTGCCAACTGATCACCCTGGACTCGGCAGTCTGCTGGATACTGCCGTCTACCAGGGGAAGTTATACTGGCCGGGTGGTCCCTTGATGGGGATGGTCGGGATCCCATTCGCTTTTTTTGGTGACCTTTTTTCAGTCCGAGCGCTCCTGTTCATTGCCAATGTGGGTATACTGCTCCTCCTGTATAAAATAACGAAAGCAGCGGGTTGTCAGGATGTGACCGACCGGCTGCTCTATAGTTTTGGTTTTTTTGCAGCCACGAACGTCAGCGGGATCGCCATCTACAAAGGAACAATGACATTTTTTCAACAGATGATCACGGTCTTTTTTGCTCTTCTGGCTCTCTTTTGGCAATTGAAAGGCCGGCATCCAGTACTGGTAGGCAGTGCAGTCGCAGCTGCTTTCATGGGACGTTTTACGCTGATCGGAATAGTCCCCTTATTCCCTCTGGTGGTCTGGTTTGGAGGCGATACGATACGATCGCGGCTCCGTACGATCGGCTGGTATAGTATCCCTGTCCTTCTGGGTCTGATCACTTGCCTGTTGTACAACTATTTCCGGTTTGGAAATATGCTGGAAAATGGGTATACCTTCCAAACGATCACTGCTGTTTTTGCGTATGACCAGCAGGCGTATGGGCTGTTCAATATCAGGTATATTCCTGCCAATCTTTACTATTTTTTGCTGAAGACCCCGGAACTTGTACTCAACTCAAACGGGAACCATGCAGTTTTTCCATTCCTGACGCGAAGCCTCTGGGGAATGAGTATTCTGATCACATCTCCATTTCTCGTTCTGTACTTTTTTCGTTCTTCTGGTCTGTCATGGGCACGCTGGTTGAGAGTGTGTAGTATCCTTGTTCTCATCCCCATGCTTTTGTATTATGGCATCGGCTGGTGTCAGTATGGGTATCGTTATGCGATCGACATCTATCCCATGCTTTTCATCCTCACTATCTTTGGAGCGGGCAAGCAGGTAAATCCCCGGATCGCCGGGGCCATGGCCTGCGGGCTTATCAGTACCTGGTTATTTTTATTTGTGGCGACAAAATATGGCTGATATCCGGACTATCGCGATCGTTCTTCCTGCCTATAATGCAGCCAAGACCCTGGAGCGCTGCATCAAAAGGATACCTCATTCACTGCATGCCGATATGATCCTCTGTGATGATGCGAGTGCCGATAATACGGCCCGTGAATCCGAGCGTTTGAAATTGATCACGCTGCGTCACCCTCAGAACCGGGGGTACGGCGGCAATCAGAAAACGCTCTATCGGTATGTTCTGGATCACGGGTATCAGTATGTCATCATGCTCCATCCTGATGACCAGTACGACCCCACGGTCATACCAGATATGGTCAAGCTCCTATTGGAGGGGACTGGCTTTGTCATGGGCAACAGGATGGTCGGCGATCAGGCCAGACTGCACGGCATGCCGCTTTGGAAGCGTATCAGCAACTATCTGCTGAGCGGGTTCCTCCGGTGGATATATGGAATGCAGTTAGGTGAATTCCACTCCGGTCTGCGAGGATACCGTGCAGATATGCTGCAGAGAATTCCGTTTGAACGCTTTACCGACAATTTCAGCTTTGACAGCGAAATGATAGCTGCGGTCGCAGCCTGCGGTGCTACGTCAGGACAGGTGTCGGTCAGCTGTGACTATTCGCCGGAGGCGTCCTCGGTGAATTTCCGCACGTCGGTCAGATATGGACTGGAGACCGTACGGGTCGCCCTGCGCTACAAGACCGGATACTATGCCCGGCTGCTCAAATAGCTTCTGGTGGTTATTGTCAAACAAAAAAGGCCTGCCAACTGGCAGGCCTTTTTTGTGATTGAAAAACTGGTATCACTTGCCTTCGGCTTCTTCTTCCATGGCATAGAGCCTGGTGTAGTAGTCAGAGATCTCTTTCAGGTGAGCCAAAGCGATCTTGCCGGTCAGAATGGGGTTGTCATGGGTGACGTTGGTCTCGGGGTCGATAGTGCCGTGCTCCAGCTCCACATCGAGTCCCATACGGAACTGTTCGACATCCCAGAGAACCTGGCTCCAGTCGATGCCGAGCTGGCTGCCGATGTCGCGTGCCTGTTTGATGGTGAAGACTTTTTTGGATGACATGGCGGATTCCTGTGATACTGGTTAGTTGTCATAGTATTGATGTCATTCCCATGAAAATGGGAATCCAGACAAAGAAAAGATAAGAGATTTTTTGTATTTCTGGATCCCCGGTCGCAGCCGGGGATGACATTACCTTGGAATGTCTATTTTTC
>CAYOQW010000013.1:0-11674 GCA_964406175.1 uncultured Candidatus Saccharibacteria bacterium | reverse complement strand
GTGATCGTCAGTCCTCGATCAGGCTCACCTGGAACGACTCGATAAGTTCCGGGATGTTGTCCTTGATCACATAGAGCGGGATACCGTCTGATTCGGCTTGACGGATCGAGGGGCCGCGTTTGCGGTAGTCTTTTTTCTGGGCGAACACCATATCGGCATCCTGGACCCGGGGTGCGATCTGGATGCTGAGGCCCAGCTTCTGGCTGATGGCCAGGATATGCTTGCGGCTCACGCCGAGCGGGAAGATCGAATAGGTGCGGACTGGTGGAGCCGCTGGTTTGTCGAGCCAGAGGTCGCTGTCATCGCGGATCTGCAGTTTCGGGGTGGAGGTTTCTTTCACGATCGTGCCGTCGGCTGTTCTCTGTCTTTTTTCCCAGGCAGGTTCTGTTCCCCTCAGGAGTATATCGACGGCAGAAGATACATCGAGATGTATAGAGAGGCGGTCGCGTTCCAGGATCTCCACGACGATGTCAAAGGTGGGTGGTGCCCGACGTTCCAGGACTGACTTTTGGGTGCCTCGCTTTTTGGCTTCTTCGTCGCCGAGGGTGACGCTCTGGATGCCGCCTACCAGGTCGTTCAGCGTAGGATTCTGAATGAGATTTTCGAGTGTATTGCCATGCGCAGTAGCGATGAGCTGCACCCCTCGTTCGGCTATAGTACGGGCGGCCTGTGATTCTTCTATAGTTCCCATTTCATCGATGACGATGACCTCGGGCATGTGGTTCTCGACCGCTTCGATCATGACCTGGTGCTGTTCGCTGGGATGCGCGACCTGCATGCGCCGGGCAGAGCCGATGGCTGGGTGCGGGATATCGCCGTCACCGGCTATTTCGTTGGAGGTGTCGACGATCACGACGCGTTTGTGCAGATCGTCAGAAAGGATGCGGGCTGTTTCCCGCAGAATGGTGGTTTTTCCGACGCCGGGGCGACCCAGGATGAGGATGCTTTTGCCTGATTCGATCAGGTCACGGATGATCTCGGCGGTACCGAATACCGCTCTACCGACGCGGCAGGTGAGTCCGATCACATCGCTGCTTCTGTTCCTCAGGGCTGAGATGCGGTGGAGAGTGCGTTCAATGCCGGCCCGATTGTCTCCACCGAACTCGCCGATGCGGTCGGTGACATAGGAGATGTCATCAGGGCTGACAACCGTTCGTCCGAGCTGTACTTCCTGTCCGTTGGACCGGATGGCAGGCAGTCGTCCGAGATCGAGGATGACTTCGACGAGCTGGTTCTTGCCATCTGCTTTTGCGAGTGCGACCCGTATCCTGGGAGGCAGGATGGTTGTGAATAATTCGAGGTCGTCAGTGGTGGCTTTTGGGGGCATGGTAATTACCGTTGATAGACGTATATCGGTAGTCGGTTTTCTGCAGTCCGATCCTCCAGCGTCGCTTTCCAGCCTTCGATCTGGAAACTGTAGGACACGACGCGGGATCCTTTTTTCAGTTCACTTTCAAACTTTGGTCGGAGTTTTTCCAATGCGAACGGATTGAGAAAGCAGAAGACCACATCAGCGTCACTGAGGTTCGCAGTATAGAAATTGTTCATACGGATCGAAATCCGATCAGACTGGCCAGAGAGCAGGATCTTGATCTTGCAGATCAGGACATGGACTGGTGAGAGTTCATAACCGATGATCCTCTCAGAGTCGGAGAATTCAGCCGCGCCCAGGATCAGGCGGCCGTCACCGGCTCCCAGGTCGTAGACAGTGTCTGTCGGCTTGATCTCTCCGAGACCGATCATCCGGCGGACATCGCCGGCTTTGGTAGGGACCGGCGGTGCGGCGATGATGCTGCTGTAGACGAGCGGCAGGAACAGGGTTGAGAAGGCGATGAGGAAGACGAACTGCAGTTCCATGCGTGGCACTTCGGCTAGAAGACAGGCCTGCTCATGGTAAACCAAGGGGCTTTGCTAATCAAGACGGCGAAGCAGTAGAGACCGAGTTGGCAGAGTATCAACAGAAACCGTGCAAACTGGTATACTGTCTCTGTATTGTACTATAGAGGAATAGAACATGGCCCTAGTCTGGGATGAGATCTTCAGTGTGGGCGTGCAGGAGATCGACGAACAGCACAAAAAATTCATTCAGATGCTCAATGCACTTGAGAATGCGCTTGCCGTGGGTGAAGAAGATAAACTGGCGATGATCCTGTTCGCCGAGCTGGAGGCGTATGCGGTGTACCATTTCTCGACGGAAGAGCTCTACATGGAACAGTTCGCCTATGAACACACAGAAGAACACAGGATGCAGCATCAGCAGCTGATCTCGAAAGTAGCCCAATTGAAGAGTGAGCAGCACGCAGGGCGTCGAACCGCAATGATGGATCTGGAAGACTATATGCAGGGCTGGCTTACCGATCACATCATGACTTCGGACAAGATGTTCTCTCAGTGCTTCCGGAACACGGATTGAAGTGATGCGGTACTGTTGAATTTGAATTTCTCATATAAAAAGAACCCGCCAGTAGGCAGGTTCTTTTTCAATTCATACGGATACTACATGAGCCTTTTATGAGAGAAGGCTTTTCCGGATGAACTTTTGAGATATTTCTCAAAGTCGCGTGCTCGCTGTTCTGAATCGAAAGCCATGTATGTTCGTAGCTGCCATGGTTTGAAGTGAGAGGTATACATAGACTGACCGTTGTTGTGCGCTGCAACCCGGTCCACTATATTCGTCGTAAAACCGATGTATGTCTTATCTGGGGCATTGATACTTTGGAGAATATAGACATAGAACATAGTAACTCATTATTCTGAGATGAATGGAATTACCTACGCTGGTGCAAAGCGACACAGGAATTGACGGGAAGTATGAGACTAGGGTATTTGCCCTCCTTCGCTTAGGAAGCTACGGAGGGCATTCTTCGCCCAGTTTCTGATAGCTTGGCGGAGCCATTCGTAGCTCGGAGCGCTTCGCGTAGAGCGAAGAATGGTGGAGATGAGGGGGAGTCGAACCCCCTGTCCAAAGCAAGGTAAACAAGAAGGGCTACAAGTTTAGTCCGTTATCATTGTCGGCCGGGAGCTATCAGCGGACGAGATGTGCTCCGGGCGTATCCTGGTTGTCTTAGCAGCTGTGCCTCAGGCGGCGGCACGAACTGAGCGGCCCTGGGTGGTTTCACCTCGTCTGTCCGTCAGGGCGTAGACAGGGAGGTGCTCACAGATATTAGGCTGCGAGGGCGTAGGCTTGGAAGCCTACTGTGTTGTCGGCAGTTGCCGTTTGCCAGGGAGTTTAACGAGATCACCTGACATGCTCGACTTGCCCTTATTGCTCTTCTTACTCTGTCGAATCCCGGCATCCCCTCGTTCGGCGGCTGGCGGTAGTGGAGTATGCAACCTTTCTTTTCGAAAGAAAGGTTGCACCAAAGAACTTCATTATCGTGGGTTGGGTAAGGTCATTATTTATCTTCGAGAGTTAATGCATTTCACCGGTTGTGGTTAATACGAACTAGAGTAGTACAGATCGAAGATAGCAGACTGCAAAAAACAGTATGGTAGTATGCGGACGTAAAGGTGCGATCGGTACAATGTAGTATAGCGCAGCCCGGTATTTCATGCAACGGAAGGGACTCATGGCTCTTTGGATCGTGCTGGCGGTCAAATTTGGTCTGGTGGTTTTTTTGGCGAACGTTGCCTATTCCCTGGTAGTCGTTATTTTTCAGCGGGGCGCCCTATATTCCCAGTGCGACTGCTGATATTCAGGCAATGCTTGCGCTGCTGGGTCCTGCCGAGGACCGGAACGTTATTGACCTCGGTTCTGGTGACGGCAGGGTCGTCGGCACGGGCTGGATTCCGGGCAGACGGGGTAGAGATAGTGCCGCCACTTGTATGGCGGTCCCGCTTCCTCGTTTTGAGGGCGGGGCTCAGGTCAAAGGTCCGGATCCACAAGAAGGACCTGTGGGCTGTCGATCTGTCGCCCTATGACGTGGTGATCGTGTTCGGTCTGCCGATGCTCATGGACCGCTTCGCAATCAAGATGCAGAAAGAGCTGAAGCCGGATGCTGTCATCCTGGCCAACAAGTTCCAGCTGCCGGGCTGGAGGGCTGCTGAACAAAAAGGAGACGTTTCCCGGTATGTCCAGGGAACGTCTCCTCAGGTTTGATCGTTGATATTTTCTTGCTGAAAGCAGACTACTTGTCGTCGAGCAGGCGCTTCTGGCCGGTGATCTTCTGGATCTCGGTGATATCCTGGCCAACTTCCATACAGCCGATATAGGTGCCGTCGGGGTCGCGGAGCGCGAAGAACTCGATGAATATTTTCCGTACCGGCATCTCGGGCTGGGGCTGGAAATCGATCCAGAATGAGGCTTTTTCTCTGGTGCCGGCCTTCATCTCAGCGAGGATGGCTTCTACCTTGTCCAGGCTTTTGAAGGGATGGCAGTCGTGGACATCCCGGCCAAGTGCGCCCTCCGGTCGGAAGAACAGTCTGGTGTTATGTTTGTTCCAGCCGAGCACCTTGTCGTCGGCATCGAGGATCGAAATTTCTATTGGCATCTGCTCTAGTACTGCGTCGAGAACGTTTGGGGGAAGTGTACCGATCATGGAGAGCACCCTTGATTAATGACGAGTACCTTAGTAATATTGGTGGATTCCCGCCTTCGCGGGAATGACACGTTACGTTATGCAGTTTGATGATCAGACATCGGTGAAGAGGAGGCGATGCCACTGACAGAGGATGCGGTTCTCTTCTTCGTGGACGGAGAAGCGGTGAAGCAGTTTTACAGCTTCCGGATAGGCGATCCAGACGCGTTCGTCGTGTTCGTTGACCTCGTCCGTTTCTTCTTTCCCTGGTTTGCAGGCAAAATAGCAGGTCTGCTTGGCGATGGTCTGACCGTCTTTGATACAGGTGGAGGCCAGGTAGCCGACCTTGCGTTCAATGCTGACTTGATAGCCGGTCTCTTCGCGGATCTCTCTTAGGGCTGTTTCGTCCTCTTTTTCGTTCGGTTCCTGGGTGCCTTTGGGCAGGTGCCAGCTTTCCTTTGGGTTGTCCCGGGTGCGTTTGCGGTGCAGGAGCAGTATCTCAGAGACATGCTGGTCCTGATTGTACCGGTGTACGATGCCTCCTGCAGAACGGTGGACGTTCATTTTTTTGGATTTTGTAATTGTTTTGCTATACGTTCGATGACATGGGTCAGATAGGCGGAGGAAGTTTTTTTCTGGGCGAAATCCCAGCCTTTCCAGGCCTGGTAGATGGATTCCGGGATGTACATTCCATCTGATACCGGCTTGTTCTGTACCACCTGCCATATGTCCAGAAGACGCGGATCATCTCTAAGGTACGGCAAACGGGCGAGAACATCAAGGACATGAATGATATCGTACCAGACGAGCGGGGCTTTCAGCTTGCAGAAGTCAGTGCCCATGTAGAACATGTAGGGATGCTGAGCCGAACGATCATCCCAGAGCGCAACTGCTGTTTCGGCGCCTATTCTGGCTTCCGGGCTGTCGATACGGTCCGGCAGGGCGCTGAGGAGCTGGAGCATGATGAGATTGGCATAGGGACAGGGATCGCCCTTGCGGCCGGGTCCCCGCCAGGTGCCCACTTCCGGGCTGACGGCACAAGGCCAGCCGTTGTTTCTCTGGAGGGTGAGGAGGTGGTCAATGCCCTTGATCACTTCAGGTTGATCCTTGAGCCCGAACCGAACCAGGGCATATAGGAGGAGCGGCGCGTCACAGAGCGCCCAGGCCCACTGGTCCATTCCAGTGCCGCCGTAGGCGGGGCTGATGTTCATGAGGACCTGCAGCGGTCCAGAGGCAGACTGGTGTTCAAGTACTTTATGAGCGATGGTCTCGATGTCATGGTCCTGTACTGTGAACCCCAGGTCCGCGAGGAATACGAGTTTGTGGACCGGGTGGCCAGCTGACTTGTGGCCGCTCAGCACCTGTACCGGCCAGTCCTGCAGTTCGGTGATGATCGAACTGGTCAGGATGGCTTCGGTATCGCTGAGCTGGTAGTTTTGTTCGGTCTGAGACATCAGTCTGGCTTGTTAGTTGCTGAGCAGCGGATCGAGCAGCTCGTGCGCTCTGAGCGCATCGCGTTTGAGTACAAAGATCTCGGCAGGGCCGGCGATAGGGTTGTACCCCATCCCCAGCGTGCCTAGGCCCAGTACGTTCTGGAGCTGCTCACCCTTCACCATATACTTGATGCCTGCTTCATCCAGTGTTGCTCGGGCGATGGCCATCAGAGCGATATCCGGCGTCGAGCAGATGCTGATGAGAGGATCATTGGACATGCAGGCCGGCGTTATTTAATGAACGTGCTGATATCGAGGAAGGGGACCGAACCGCTGGGGAGGATGCCCCAGGACACATTGGGTGCCATCTTCTGGACGAACTCGTACTGGATGACCGCCGGGTTGGCTTTCAGGGTTTCGCCGCGAAGTCTGATAGCTTCGGCGTCACCTTCGGCTTCGACGATCTTCTGCTGCTTCTCGATCTCGATGCGCTGGAGCTCGTACTGGGCTTTCTGGATCTTCTGGTACTCGACCTGCTTGGCTTCCACCGCCGCGGAGAACTCGGTCGTGAAATTCACGTTCCGAAGTGTGATGCGTTCCAGGGAGATGCCTTTTTCGATGAAGATCGGGGCGAGTGCTTCTTCCATCTTGACCTGGGCTTCGGCTCTCTTGAGGGCTGAATACATATCTTCAGCGGTATACCCGGAGAGGATGAGACGTATCTCGCCGCGGGTGTTGGGGCGGATGATGGTATCGACGTAGTTGTCGCCAACTGACTTCCAGAGATTCGGGGCCTGCTCTGCATCAATATGGAAGAAGATGGTCAGGTCGACCCAGATATCCTGTCCGTCGGAGGTCTTGGCCTGCAGGCTGTCGTCGCCGTAGCGGGCGCCTTCTTCAGCGACCACGCTCATGGTGTAGGCCTGGGTCTGGGTGGTGAAGGTCTTGGCTTTCTGGATGAGGGGCAGTTTGAAATGGATACCGGTACCGTCCGTGCGGTCGAGGACTCCTCTGAAGAGGTCATTGTACACGGCGACCTGGCCTGGCTGGACGACGACATAGCAGTCAGAAGCAAAGGCAGTACCGATGGTCGCGACGACAAAGGCGAGAATGCCGAAGGTGATCTTCTGGGTGACCTTGCCGCGTCCGAGACGGGCGATGGCAGGCAGGAACACGAGAGCGAACAGGGCGAGAAACAGGAAGAACAGCATGGAGGGTCCTTTGCATAATGAATGAGTAAAAGACAGGAGAATGGTATGGTGTCATCCCCGACCCGATCGGGGATCCAGAAAATGAAAAGAGGAAGGCTTTTTCTTTTTTTTGTTGTCTGGATTCCCGCCTTCGCGGGAATGACAGGCTAAGGTGTGATTATACTTTATCTATATTTTAATACCGTAGTTTTTGATATCACGTTTCATGTCACGGGCCAGGTCTTTCTTTTTCAGGTCATCTTTTTTGTCGTACATTTTTTTGCCCTTCACCATGCCGATCTGGACCTTGATATGGCTGCGGACATCGTAGACCTTCAGCGGGACCATGGTCAGCCCTTTCTGTTCGGTCTGAGTCTTCATCCTGAGCAGCTCGGCCTTGTGCAGGAGCAGTTTGCGCCGGCGGGTGGGGTCACCTTCGTGCGCACCAGGATGGGACTGGTAGGGACTGATGTGCACATTGAGCAGATAGAGCTCGCCGCTGCGGGTGAATTTGGCATAGCTGTCGCGCAGGTTGATGCGGCCGTCGCGGACCGATTTGGCTTCGGTCCCGGCCAGCGCCACGCCTGCCTCAAAGGTCTCGATGACGAGGTAGTCGTGAAAGGCTTTGCGGTTGACCGCAAACGCGTCGGGTACGATCTTTTTCTTGGGTGCTGCCATAGGAATGTGTCGTGTCTACTGACTGGGTAAGCGTTGAAAGAGCGGATGGTCGACGGAGCTGAGTATTTTGACTTCCGGTTCGAGCTCTCGTTCATACTGTGCTCGGACCGCTTTCTGAGCTTTGAGAGAAAGAGTTACAATATCAGAAAAAGTGGCTTTGCCATGATTGATGATGAAGTTGGCGTGTTTTTTGGAGATCTCGGCATCTCCTGTGATGGCCCCTTTCAATCCGCACGCTTCGATCAGTGTCCCGGCGGAGATGTCGGAAAAGTTTTTGAAAAAAGACCCACAGCTCGATTCGGACGGGTGTTTGTCGTGACGCAACCGCAGTATAGCAGATATCTTGTCCGAGATTTTGTCGTCGTGTTCGATCGCATCCAGGGTGATAGAGATCAGGATGTCGCCGGGGTGAAGAAATTCTTGACGGCGGTAAGCGTATTTCAGCTTGTCTTTTGGGATGGTACGCAGACGTTTGGTCTGGAGAGAAAAGACCTGGACGGATCGGATGAATGGACAGATCGAGCGACCCCAGGCCCCGGCATTCATATAGACAGCACCGCCAATAGAACCAGGAATGCCCGCCAGGAAGTCGTAATCTCCGAGATGCTGCTTTTTGACCACATTGATGAACTCTGTGATGGGGGTGCCGCTTTTGATTGTTATGGCGTGCTTTGCTGCATCGAATTCTACACCTCGCCATTTGATCAGGTTGATCATGACCGCATCGAACAGCCGGTCGCCGAACAGTATGTTCGACCCGTTGCCCATGATGAGGTAGGGGCGGTCGCCGATGAGACCCGGCAGCTCTTTCAGGTCAGCCTCCACCTCGGGGAACACCATGCGCGTGCAGGTGCCGCCGATGCGGTAGGTGGTATAGGTTTTCAGCTGGGCGTGAGGGGCGATGAACATGAGAGGGTGATCAGATATTAGACATTAGACATCAGGGAAGACAAATTCCTTCCTCCTTCGCCGAATGAGCTACGGAAGGCAGGTCCAACCTCCCTTTCTCAAAGGGAGGTATCATCTCATACAGTAATTTCCTGGTGTACTAGACAAATCCCTCCTATCCTCCCTTTCATAAAGGGAGGGACAATTTACATGCGGTCGGGGACGGAGATCCCCAGGAGGTTCAGGCCGTTCTTCAGCACCTGTCCCGTAGCGGCGGACAGGGCCAGGCGAGCCTGGGCTAGGGGTTTTTCCACTGAGAGCACCGGGCAGGCCTGGTAGAAGTCATTGTACGACTGGGCGAGATCAAAGAGATAGGTGGTCAGGTAGTTCGGTTTGTACTCGAGAGCAGAGCGGATGATCATCTCGGGAAGCAGGGTCAGCTTGCGGAGCAGGGTAGATTCCTGCGTGGTCAGGGTTATACTCCAGGCTGCAAGATCAGTAGAGCTTTCGGCTGGCTGCAGCACTTTGGCCCGGCCTTTGTCCAGCATGCTCTGGATACGGACGCAGACATACTGGAGGTAGGGACCGCTGTCACCGGTGAAGGAAAGGGTGACGTCCGGGTCAAAGATGATGTCCTGCTGAGGCTCATATTTGAGCAGGGCGTATTTGGTCGCCCCCAGGGCAATGATCTCTGCTGCTGTATGTTTGTCTCCATCTGGCATGTCGGGAGTCCGCTTGGCGATCTCCTCATAGGAACGGCGGTGCATTTCATCCAGAACATCCTCAGCCAGCACGACATTACCCTCGCGGGAGGACATTTTGCCGCTTGGTATATTGACCATGCCGAAGTGTTCGCTGTTGAATTTGCCTGCCATCTCCGGGAACACGAGGGCAAGGGCGGTCAGAACGACCCGGAAATAGTCGATATGGTCCGTACCGGTCTGGATGACCCCGAAATCGATCGGGTATTCATCCATCTTCAACCGTTCGAGTCCGAGCTCTTTGGCTTCATAGGTAGCCGTGTCCTGGCTGGTGACAAAGACGCGTTTGTGCATGCCATAGGGTTCGCCATCAAAGATGACCGCTCCCTGACTTTCCTCGAATACCGTACCCACCCTTTTCTTTACTTCTGCCATGCCGCGTTCCCAGACCTCGGATTCCCAGTAGTACCGATCGAAGTAGGCTCCGACCCGCTTGTAGACTTTCTGGTGCATCTCGATGCTCCAGTCGCGAGTCTTCTGCCAGAGTTCCAGGAGAGCGGGGTCGGTTTTCTGATAGACAGCTTTGTTGATCGCTTTGACCTCTTCCTCGACGGCGGGGTCAGTGGCAGCAGCCTGGGTACCACGAATGTAGGCGGCCTGGATGGCATGGACCTTGTCTTCGACGGTTTCGACCGCGTTCAGGTCGATGCCCCTCAGGCCCCAGAGGCATTTTGCTACGTGAGGTCCGACGTCCCCTCCATAGGTCACAGAGAGTACGTTGTACCCGATAGCTTTGTGGATATGGACTTCAGCCATGCCCATGGAATTGTTCCTGAGGTGGCCGATATGGACTTCTTTGTGAGAATTGGGCTGGGTGTGCTCGATCATGACCGTGCGGTCAAGGCGGATGGCAGTCGTGCCGTAGGCCTCTTTCTGTTCGCGGATCGACTTCAAGCCGTCCAGAAGTGATCGTTCGTTCAGATAGATATTGATAAATCCGGGAGCGACAGCCTCGATCCTTTGCACTGCAGCTGGTTTGTCGGTGTCCAGCAGGCTGACCAGCTCGTTCGCTATCGCGATAGGGGCTCGTCTGAGGACCCGGGCCAGTTGCATGGCTACATTGGTCGACCAGTCGCCATGGCTCATATCAGCCGGGTGTTCCAGGTCCACGATGGGGAACTGTTCTATCGGCAGAGAGTCCTGAAGCCACATCTCTTTCAATGTCGCGACGATATGGTCGCGGATCTGGCTGCCGATGGAGCCGGGATAGAGGACATGGTGGCGGGTAGAGGTACCCTCCACATGGTTGTCGAGCGAGGTCGGCTGGTGAGGGAAATCTGGCATCATGGGACTTTCGGTAACGAGGATAACAGTGAGATTATACGGTCGGCGTGGAGTGGTGACAAGCAATAGTTCGGTCACTTCATACCCTTGACCACTATCTGATTTGGCAGTATACTTAGTATCCAGTCTCGGAGACGGGGAGGAGTATTAATCGCCTCCTCCCCACTCCCGAACTTACCACCCCAGTCTCCAGCCAGTGCGCCGGAGACTTTTTTTGTGTCAGAGGCCCTTTTGCAGCTGGCCCAGAGCTGACTGCATGTCTTTTTTGTCGATGATGAAGGTGAGCTCGGTCGCCGTGGAGACGATCTCCACGATATTGATGTTCTTGAAGGCGAGCTTCCTGATCAGCAGGTAGAACAGGTTGGGGATGTTCTCGTATTTCAGGTCAAATTTGACGGTGATACCGATGATGCTGGTCAGGTCGTAGATCTTTGGGTAACGGGTGAGTTGTTCTCGAAAAATTTCGATGATCGATTCTTCGGCGATGAGCGTGATCTCATTGATCCCCTGGGTCAGGGTGATGTAGGTCTGGTGGGTGGCCTGGATGTCTTTGTAGATCGAACGGATGAGATTCGAGACCTCTGCTGATCGTTCGTGGGTGATCGCTTCGAGATGCGTCTGGACGGAGATCTGCTGGATGCCGTTCTCCGCCGGCAGAGAGATAGGCGTCATGTCCTGCAGGCAGCGGGTAACCGCGGCGGCGAGCGAGCCGAGCGAAACTGGTGCCAAGGTCACTTCTGAAATCTGACTTTGGATACTGCGGGCATAGGCGGTGGTGTTCAGCAGGCCACGGGCAGCTGCTTCCCTGGCGACATCATCCTGCTGGATGATCTCTTCGACGATCTGTGAGATTTTTTTCATGGCAGTACTCGCTATAATTTATGTTTGTGTTGAATTTACAACAAATCCATGAAATTCTGTAA
>CAYOQW010000012.1:0-11732 GCA_964406175.1 uncultured Candidatus Saccharibacteria bacterium | reverse complement strand
CATGGGAGGGATCCACAGACAACGTGGGGGTCACCGGCTACAAGATCTACCGCAGCACGGACAATGACTGGACCGATGTCGATAACACCCTGGTGGCTACCATCCATTCCGGTAATGTCACCACTTTCATCGACACTACCCTAGCCGGCGAAGCTACAAGCTCCCCGCCCAATATCTACACCCTCGTACCACAGCCCGCCAGCTATGCCGTTGACCATGCCCTCAGCCAAGGCGCCGGAGCGACTGACGCCTCGTATACACCTGTTCTTCCTCTCACGGATACCATCACCACCGCTGATACCGTCGTCCAGACCTTCACTGCGGCGAACAGCGGTCTACTGACCAATATCGACCTGTACTGCGGAGTCGCGAGCGATACCGTCAATGTCGATATCAAGGTCAACAGCATCGATATCGGCACCGACCTGACCTGCACCACCACCTTTGGGCTCACGTCCACTGCCGTGCCATCGACCATCACGCTGACAGCCGGCCAGACCTATGCCATCACCATCACACCGCTGCTCAATAGCGTCAACCTCGGCTACAAGGCCGGCAACGAGTATGCCGGCGGCGCCTACAGCCACCAGACTGACAGCGATATCGGCTTCAAGATCACCCTGGCACCTCTCACCAGCGGACCGTTCGTCTTCCTGGTCCCCGTGAGCACCATGACCACCGACCTGAACGGCGATTTCACCTTTACCCGCCAGCCGGTCGGCACCTACGCGATCAATGAGGTCAATCTCTCCGGCTGGGCCTCCACCTGGGACAGCGACACGGAAGGCTCTGCCGGCACCAACAACTGGCTCGATGACCAGAACAGCCCGGACTTCGTCACCAATCTCGATCCCGTCGCTCCCTGGACCGATCTGCTCCGCACTTCCCCGACCGCTCCCCAGCTGGACGGCATCACCTTTGGCGACATCGTCGCCCCCGGGACGATCTTCGGCTCCGTATGGAATGATGCCAACGGCAACGGCGTCATGGACAACAACGAACAGTATCTGAACGGCTCTATCATCAAAGTATTGAACGACGACGGCAGCCCGACTGATGCCAACTGGTACTGCGTCGGCCGAGGCTCGTTCGATCCCGCCTCCACTCCCACTCTCGAAACCCCAGCCAAATACTGCTCAACGAGCAGCACTGCCGGCGCCTGGACCCAGACCAATGGTCAGTTCACCTTTACCGGTGTGGCCAGCAATATCAACTACATCATCCAGGAGACCGATCCCGCAGGCTACCTCTCCTCCTATCCCGCGAACAATGAGTTCCATGTCTTCCTGCAGGCCGGCGAATATGAAAATGCCCTGTACTTCGGCGACTGGACGCCCAATGCCGCCTACGGTTCTGTCTCCGGCTCGATCTTTGACGACAACGGCTCCGGCGGCGGATTCGCCAAGAACGGCGTCCGCGACGGATCAGAAGCCGGCATCGGCAGCGCGACTGACGGCAATGCCACGGTCGTGACCGACCTGGTCGGCTCCATCAATCCGACCCTCCAGTACAATCTCGGCATCGATGCCAGCCCGGTGCGGCTCGTACAGAGCGTGAACGCAAATATCATCCTCGCCCTGAACGCAGACTCGCTCGACGTCATCGACGCGGCGACCTATGCCCGCATCGCCCATATCACCAGCTACACTGACCTGTCCGATCCGATGAACCCGGTCATCACCCCCATCACCGCCGCGACCGACGTCCAGGTCGTCACAGTCAATGGCTCCCCTGCGACCGAGTGGGCGTACATCGCTGCCAACGGAACGATATTTGTCATTGACCTGAATGCCGGTGTGACCCAGTATACCGCCACAGCCATGACCACCCTGCCCGGTGTTGCCGGGCTCGCCACCTATGATGACGGCAGTTCAGACTACCTGTATCTCACCCGCACGGGACAGGTCTCCTATTATACCATTGCGACCGGCACCGGTACGCTCTCCGGTCTGACCAATGTCAGAGCGGTCACCAATCCCGCGGACCTCGTGATCAGCGCCCAGGATGCCCAGCTCGATCCCACGATCTACATCAGCACCACCGCCAATAACCTCTACACCTATCCTCTCGCCGGCGGTGCGCTCAACCCGATCTGTGCCGGTGCAGCAGCCTGCGGGACTATCGCAGACCTGCAGATCATCGAAGATACCACCAGCCACGTGAACACGGTCATCGTCCCGAGCTCAAGTGCTGTGGACGGTGCCTTTGGCTACTATCAGATCTCGACCCGGATGAACGACAGCAGAACTACCCATGCAGGCTCCTTTGTCCCGGTCACCACCGATGCCGGCACGTCATTTACCGCAGCAGCGGTCCATGAAGCGGTCTACGGCAGCTCGAACCAGCTCGTCAGCCACAGGGCCTTCCTCGCTGACAGCGGCAATGACAAGGTCTGGACCGTGAATACCGATGCCTCCGGCAACCTGCTGAACACGGTGCAGATCGACACCAATGCCGATTCGACCATCGCCAGCATGGTGAGCTACCACGATCCGATAGGCCACACCTTTGGCGATGAAAAGGTCTACCTGCTCAACAATTTCACCGCAGGCAGTCAGGATACGGTCAGCTACTTCACCTTCAAGCAGACCAGCACCACCGCCACCGGTGCCTATACCTTTGATCTCGTTGCTCCCGGTAACTTCCAGGTCTATGAAGACCATGCCTCCCCCGCGGTCATCAGCTACGCCTCCAGCACCCCGAACACCATCTCGCTGGCCCTGCTGCTGGGCGAAGACTCCTATGCCAACAGCTTCGGCGACTGGAAAGCCGGCACGATCTCCGGCTTCGTCTGCGACGACACGGACTTCGACGGCCTCTGCGAACTGGGCGAGACCGGCACCATCTCTGGTGCTACGGTCACCCTGTTCAATGAGAATGGCCAGGTCGGCCTGCCCTATGTTACCGCGGCTGACGGCACCTTCATCTTCTCGGGACTCGACAGCGGCTCCTATTTCCTGACCGAGACGGATAGAGCCGGCACGTTCTCCACCGGTGATACGGACCGCGACATCTCCGCCACCGGAGCGAACAGCGTCAACCTGATCCGCTACCTTAATTCCGGTGACGAGAGCACACCTGTCTGGCAGGCCCTGGACGTCGCACTCGGTACTACCGTAAGCGATCTGTACTTCGCTGATGTGCCCCCCGCAGCCGGTCAGTTCTATATCACCGGCAAAGTCTACGAGGACCTGGACCAGAACGGAACGCTCAATGCCGGTGAACCCGGCACCAGCTGGAACGGATCTTCGGACATACTTCTCGCGGACAGTAACTTCGCCGCCAGCTCCATCAATGTCAACGGCATCTACGTCTTCAACTATGCGAATCCCAATGCGAGAACAGTCACTATCAGCAACTATGCTCCCTATGTGCGCACGCAGCCTGCTGCTTCTGACTCGTCTGCTTCACTGACCCCCACGGTCTCGGGTGCTGTCCAGAATTTTGGCCTCGACCTCAGGACGTCAGTGTCAGGATATGTATTCAACGATGACGACACCGATGGGCTGCGGTCGATCTCTATCGCGGACAGCTCCTTTGTCGAATACGGACTCGCTGATATATCTGTCACGCTCTATCGCCTGAACCAGGCCGGCGGCTATGATCTGTATCCCACCAGCGCCGCTGTCACCACCTCCGCAGTGAGCGGTACGGTCCTCTCAAAAGATGTTTCAAATCTGACCCTGTATCCTGAACGTTACCTCCTGAGCGGTGATATGACCGGTCTCCCTCAAGGCGGTTATATCCTCCTCGGCTCTGACATGGCTCAGTACGTCAGCTACTCAGTCGCGACTGGTCAGACTACGATCGATCTCGTCCATGGCTCCTACAGCGAAGCGGGTGGCCTGCCCGTCGGCCTGCTCTTCACGACCGACGCCGGCTACTATGCCTTCACCGATCTGCCGTCCGGCGTCTACTCGGTCCAATCTGACACCCTGTTCGGCTGGGTCTCCAGCGGCGACTATGACACCAACACGCTCAGAGAATGGAATTCGAACCGGGACCACATCACCCATACCTCACTTCATGGTCTCCTCGAAACCTCGATCACAACTCCTGATGTGACCGGCATGAATTTCGGCGATACTGCGACAGCATCGACCATCAGCGGTCTCGTCTTTGATGATCTGGACGGCGACGGGGTCAAGGACGACGGTGAACCCGGCATCGCAGGCATCAGCAATGATACGCTCCAGGTCTCCCTCTACGCAGGCTCGGTCAATTCCACCAATTACGCGACGTCTGCCCGGGTCACACCCCTCGCCGGCGCCAATCCCACTGGTGTAAATGCCTCTGGTGTCTTTTCCTTCACCGTACCGACCGGCTCCTATACCATCGTCGAAACTGACCGCGACGGCTATATCTCGACCACGACCAACTTCCTCGCCGTCTATGTCGACCCGGCAGGCAGCTCCAGCGCCAACTACTTCGGCGACCGCCAACCCTCTGCCGGCACGATCTACGGCCGTGTGTTCGATGACAACGGCGCCGGCAGCGGTGTCCGCGCCAATGGCAACCAGGAAGGTACAGAACCTGGTCTCGGACCGGTCTACATCGACCTGCTCGGCGAGATCGGTTCCGGCTCGAATATTGGACTGGCAGAAAGCGTAGGCATCGGCGCCGATGTGAACCCGACCGACGTCATGTTCGACAGTGCCTCCAACCGCCTGTATATCCTGGCAGATCAGGATGGCGCGGCAACCGTATACACCGGCAACATACTCGTGATCGATGCGGTGACGCATGAAAAACTGGCTGCCATCGCCATCGGCAACAACCCGTCCGCCATGGCGCTGTACGATGATGGCTCGAACAAATGGCTCTATGTGGTCGCCGAGGATACGATCAGCGGACAGCAGCTCGACACGATAGATCTCACGACGCTGACAGCACTGCCGCAGGCCTCGGTCTACCATATGAGCGAAGCCAACAAAGCCGTCACCTCTCTCAGTATCAACCAGTCGACCAGCACGCTCTATGCCACGCAGCCACTTATCGGGTCCGGCACCCTTCAGGCCTTTAGTATCGTCGCCGGAACCGGACACCTCACTGCGACCAGCACGAACAATATCGCATCCGCCCAGGAAGTGGTCACCGTCTCCGGCCAGGGCAATGCACTGGACAACACCTATGTCCTGTCCACCGATCCCGACCCCCGGAACGTCATCTCGTCGATTGCTCAAGGCCCCATTGTCGTTTCGTCCGCCACCACGGACACACCCGAGCTCACCCATCTGTTCGCTATCAAGGACCCTTCCAATTCCGCGACATACCTCTATGCGCTCGATGAGGCGAACAAAGGCTACTGGTCCATCCGTACCTATCTGAGCAGCGGCAACTTTGCATATGATACTCCACTATTCACAGAGCTCGAAACAACTGATGCTTTCGTGCCCGTCTCGCTGACCGGCTTTCGGGGCATCGACAGCCAGAAGCGGCTCATCATCGTCACCGGGACACGCCTGTACTTCATGAACGCCGAGAGCAATGAGATCATCACGGAACGATTCGAATTGGGAGGTATCCGAGTCCCCGCTCTCGCCTACGGCAACAACCGCGTCTATCTCCTGCGCGATGAGAACGCTGGCCTGCTCGACACTGTCTTCTATGCCTACTTTGCGATGACAAATTCGAACAGCACCAACAACCTCGGCCTTTATGGCTTCACCGGGGTCCCGGCCGGCAATTACATGGTCATCGAGGATCATAGTTCTGCCAGGCTCAATGGCTACATCTCATCCTCCCCGGATATCCTCTCCGTTGCCCTGCTCGATGATCAAACCTCGTATGCCAACGACTTCGCTGACTGGAAAGCAGGATCGATATCAGGCTTCGTCTGCGACGATACTGACCTCGACGGCATGTGCGGAGCTGGTGAGAATGGCCGCATCGCTGAGTCCACCGTGACCCTCTACAATGACGCGGGACCGGTAGGAGTGCCGTACACCACCGGAGCTGACGGCTCGTTCATCTTCACGGGTCTCGACGCCGGGAACTACTATGTGACCGAAACCGATGCTACGGGTAATTTCTCGACCGGCGACACCGACCGTAACATCTCCGCCACTGGTTCCAATGGCGTCAATGAAATCCGCTATCAGAATGCCGGCAACGAAGCGAACCCTGACTGGCAGCCTATCAGTGTCGACGTCGGGACCGCCGTCAGCGGACTCTACTTCGCTGATGTCGACACCGTATCCGGACAGTATTACATCACCGGGACGGTCTATGAGGATCTCAGCAACTTCGGGCACATGGATGCCGGTGAACCTGGGACCAACACCAACGGCAACAATGCCATCGTCCTGACGGACAGCTCGATCCCCACCCTGAACGCCTCGATCAACCAGAACGGTATCTACGTTTTCGCCTATTCAAATAACGCAGCCTCCCACACCGTCACCATCAGCAACTATGCTCCCTATACACGTACCCAGCCCGCAGCAGCCAATGTCTCAGGATCCCTGATCCCGACCCAGGCAGGCGCGGTCCAGAATTTCGGACTGAAACTCCTGACCACTATCTCCGGTACGGTCTTCAATGACCTGAACGCTGATGGCCTGCGTACTATCAGCAATGCCGATACGACCTTTACCGAGTATGGTCTGCCTGGTGTCCAGGTCACGCTCTATCGTCTGAATACAGCCGGCGGCTATGACCTCACCGGTACGGCGACGAGCACGAGCGCTGCCAGGACCGGCACCGTCCTGATGAAGAATACGGACGATCTCATCCTGCATCCTGACCGCTACCTCCTGAGCGGGGATCTGACCGGTCTGCCCCAGTCCGGCTATATTCTCTTCGGGACAGATATGGCGCAGTACACCGCCTATACGGTATCTACACATCAGACCCTGATCGACCTCACGGCCGGCAGCTACACCGCCGTCAATGGCCTGCCTGTCGACCAGACATACTCGACGGGTGCCGGCTACTATGAGTTCACCGACCTGCCGACCGGGGTCTATTCTGTCCGGGCAGCCAATCTGTTCGGCTGGACCTCCAGCGGCGACTTTGACACCCATGGGCTCACTGCCTGGAATGCGGACAAGGACGACATTTCCTACACCGCTTCAGGCGTGACGCTCGCCACTTCGATCACCAGCCCGGACAGGACCGGCATGAACTTCGGCGACAGCGCCACTGCCAGCACGATCGCCGGCCTCGTCTACAATGACCTGAATGCCAACGGCGTCAATGACGCAGGCGAATCAGGCGTTTCGTCTGCTATCGTCACCCTCTACTCCGGCACGGTCAATCCGTCCAACATCCTGACCGCTTCCGCCGTCGCCCCGCTCTCCGGTACCAACCCGCTGACAGTCGGCGCAAACGGCCTGTTCTCGTTCTCTGTTCCCTCCGGTACCTATACTCTGGTGGAAACCGATCCTTCCGGCTACTATTCCACGACCTCCAACTACCTCTCCGTCTATATCGATCCCGCCGGCACCTCGTCCGCCAATCTGTTCGGCGACCGGCTGCCAGGTGCCGACACCATCACCGGTCTCGTCTGGAACGACCTCAATGGCGACGGCGTCAATAACCCCGGGGAACCCGGGCTGGGTAACGGTTCCAGTTTCGTTCAGATATACCTCATCCCGGCCTCCTTTGCCCGGGTCACCGTCACCAGTGCTTCTACCTCTCCTGTTCTCACTGGTTCGACCACCGCTGCGATCTCTGCCTCCGGGACCCCCTCGAACATCGTGATCGATGGAGCGACCTCAGGACTTACCGGGATCTGGACACCGAACAATGCGCTCAAGATCGGCAATGAACTGTTCACGTTCGGATCCGTCGACGAATTCCCGCTGGGTACCTATACGTTCCAGGGACCGATCACGAGAAGTGTCGGCGGCACGCTCGCTGCTGTCCATGCAGACAACTCGGCCGTGACCCTGGTGGACCTGAACACCAGCCTCCTCAAGAACACCATCACCGCTGCGGCTACCACCATCGTGCTGAACAACCCGATCGTCGCTACTGCCATCCCGGCCGTCCTCCCGGCTGATCAGGCACTTGAGATCGGCTCGGAACTTATCCGCTACACGACTGCTTCCTACAATGCCGTCACCTCGGAATACACGCTGAACGGTGTGACCAGAGGCCAGCTACTGACGTTGGCCGCTCAGCATGACGCCGGATCACGGGTCAGCCTCAAGGATCTCAGACAGATCGATACGCTCACCCCGTTCCGTTCCACGTATTCAGAAGCCTCTACCGGCGCCTACCACTTCGATGGGGTCGCCCCCGGACAGTACTTCCTCATGGAAGCCAACCCGGCATCCACAAATTATGTCTCAACCACTCCTGATTTCCTGCCCAACCAGACCGCAGGTGCGGTCAATCAATACCTGACCATCAGCCGTACAAGCGCCATCATCGAACAGAATTTCGGCGACTGGGTACCGACCGGCATTTCAGGCTATGTGCTCAATGACCTGGATGGCACCTACAACTTCGCCTCAGATCCCTACACCGGGACGATCACGACCGCCGTGCTGACCACCGGTATCACCTACTCTGAGATCCCCGTCAGTTCCGCCCAGGGCTTCACTGCCTCCGGCACGATCGTGATCGACAGATCAGGAGAGAATATCTCCCTGGACTACTCCTCAATCGCCGCCAGCCCTGCCCGCTTTGTGCTCAGCACTCCGTATACGAAAGCGGGTGCTACCCTCGCGAGCGGCACCACTGTCGAACAGTACAACATCACCAACGGCATCGAAGGGGTCATCGTCTCCCTCTGGAACGCGAACAACCAGAACATCGCGACCACCACCAGCGCTTCGAACGGGGCATTCTCCTTCCGCAACCTCCCGGTCGGCACCTACCGCCTCACCTCGACCAATCTGCCCCTCTGGACCTCCACCGGAGACACCGATGGCGGAGCGTCCTTCGACTCTATCAGCGCTCAGATCACCAGCGCCGGCACGCCGGCCATCACTGATCTGTACTTTGCGGACCGTCGCCAGGTCGGTACAATTTCCGGCACGGTGTTCCTCGATGCCAATGGCAACGGTTATAGAGAGATCACTGAAACGACCGGACTTGCGAATGTCGAAGTTGCTCTCGTAGCCGCAGCCGCACCCTCGACCACTCTGACTGCCAACAGCACCGCTAGTGAAACCACCATCAGTGCCGCGAGCGTCGACAGCTTCCCTGATACCGGCTACCTCGTCATCGGCACCGAGATCGTCCAGTACACGGCCAAAGACAACGCAACTGACACCTTCACGATCACTAGAACTGCGGTCGGCACGACCACAACACATACCAGTGGCGATACCATCTCGCTCGTCTACGCCTGGCAGCAGACCAATGCTGACGGCACCTTCAGCTTTGACTCGATAGCACCTGATACCTATACCCTCGTGCAGAATGTCCCGGCGCTGGAAAACTATACCGCCACCACTGCCAGCAGCGTACAGGTCGTCCTCCCTGCAGGCGGCACCTCTGCTGATCACCTGTTCGGCAACTGGGTCTCGACCTCAATATCCGGTTATGTCCTCAATGACATCGACGGGACAGTAACCTCGTTCACTGGCCTCACGAACGGTATTGGCGGGGTCAACCTGACCCTCTGGAACTCAGCCAAGGCGGTCGTTGCCACGACCACCAGCGCTGAGACCACCGGTTATTTCACCTTCGCGAATCTACCCTTTGGCACCTACTACGTCACCGAAAGCAATCTGCCTCTCTGGACATCCACAGGCGACACCGACGGTGTCACGAACACCTATGACCGCATCGATAAGGACGCCACGAGCGCTGACCTCACCACCACTGCAGTGAACGGCGCTATCACCGATCTCTACTTCGCAGACCGCCCGACCCCGGGCAGCATCTCCGGTATCGTCTGGACCGATAGCAACGGAAACGGCGCCCTGGACAATGGAGAGATCGGACATGAGGGCGTGGATGTCTTCCTGTACCAGGCAGATCAGACGGCAGCGGCAACAACCACGACCACAGCTGATATCCCGGCGAACGGTGTGGTCCCCACGCTTGCACTGGCCGACCTTACTAATTTCCCGACCCTCCCGTCCAGCCTTCAGTTCATCAAGATCGGCAATGAATTCTTTACCTACACCGGCATCACGTTCACCGCCTACCCAGCCGGCACGCTCACTGGCGTGACCCGTGCAGCCTTCAGCTCCAGCGCCGCAGACCATGCCATCCTGTCGAACGCATCCCTGCTCAGTCTGGCAAGCGCGACCTCGGCTGCTGACGGCTCCTATGCCTTCACCAATGTGGTGTCAGGCTCCTACATGCTTATCGAGAATAACCCTTCGGCTACGAACTACATCTCGACCACCTCCGATATCCTGCCCAACCCGAGCGTCGGCAGCACCAATTACCTGGTCATGACCCCCTCGACCGCCTTTGTCGGCCAGAACTTCGGTGACTGGATCCCTGGTCAGATCTCCGGCTCAGTCTACACGACCACCACCACTGGTCAGGCCGGCCTGAGCAATGTGACCGTTGCACTCCGTATGGCAGCCTCCAATCTGCTGGTGATCACGACGGTCACCGACAACAGCGGGAATTACACCTTCTCCAATGTCCCCTACGGCACATACCTCGTCGTCGAAAGCGATCCCTACGGCTTTACCTCTGTTGATGACGCAGACGGTTTGAGATCGCCTCCATCGACCCAGATCGACAACGTCGTGTCTGCAAAGTGGAACGGCGCCAGCTGGCTGCCCATCACCATCGACAGCACTGCCTCAACATTCAGCGACCTATTCTTCGAGGATATGACCGCCACGGGCAGTCTCTCCGGTCTAGTCTACCGCGACAACGATGCCGACGGTGTCCATGAGACCGGTGAGATCGGACTGGAGTCAGTCACCGTCCGACTCTTCCCTCGCACCTTCACGACACCGGCCACCTCCGTCACCACCGGGACGACACTGGCCCTCGTACAGGACATCACCAGCTCATCAGCGATCCAGGTCACGACGCAGCCGCCAGCCCTCACGGCAGATCAAGCCCTGCTCATCGGCAACGAGCTGATCACTTATACAGGATCTAGCGGTTCCGGCTCTCTCTATAGCCTGACCGGCATGACACGCGGCGCTATGTACACCGTAGCGGTCAGCCATCTGAGTTCGGGATCAGCGACGATAGTGAACGTCAACCGCGCGCGCATCACCAGCGTGTTGAACAGCGGTGACACCGCCGTGTCCTTTGCCACTGCGTCACTGCCGACCGACTTCACAGTAAACAATGCTCCTCTACATAATTCTGCCTACGCTCTGAAGATCGGCAGTGAATTGATCACCGCCGGCTCCGTCACCTCAGTCAGCGGCCTCACCACCTTCCATGACCTGCATCGCGGTCAGTACCTCACCGCCGGATCCAGCCATGGTCAGAACTCGGTCGCCACACTGGTCAAGCTCTCCCAGGCAGACGGTTTCACCCAGATCCAGAGCCAGACGACTGACGTAAATGGGACATTCAATTTTGCGAATGTTTCCTTCGGGTCCTACTTCCTCTCTGAAAATGATCCTGCGCTCACTGGGTATACGTCCACCACTCCTGACATCCTGCCCCTGTTCCTCGATATCGGGGCCACGATCAATGGATTTGAGTTCGGCGATATCCCTTACTCCTCACAGGTGTCCGGCATTGTCTGGGACGACCGTAACGGCAATGGCATCCTCGATGTCGGGGAAACTGGACTTCCCAACGCATCTCTCTATCTGATCCCCGAAAATTACACCCCCCAGACC
>CAYOQW010000011.1:0-12243 GCA_964406175.1 uncultured Candidatus Saccharibacteria bacterium | reverse complement strand
GTCCTGTCCCCGTCATCGTATCAGGATCTCGGGTTTCAGCTTTCCTTCCTTTCGACTGCGGGTATTCTCGTACTTCAGCCGATCTTTGAGCTGTCGGGCCTCATGCAGGTACTGAAGGCCGAACGGCACTGGAAGCTGGATGTCTATCCATGGTTCAAACTGCTGCATAGGGGCTGCTCGTCCGTCTGGGGCTACATGGTCGATACATTGTCGGTCACGCTCTCCGCCCAGATACTGGTCATGCCGGTGCTTCTGTCGACGTTCGGCGTCTGGTCGGCGGTGTCGCCGCTGGTCAATGTGGCAGTTCTGTTCAGTATTCCCTGGACCATGGCGACCGGGTTCGGCATGATCGTCGTCGGGGTTGTCCTTCCTGTTCTGGCCTTGCCCCTGGCATTTGTTACCTGGGTGCTGCTGCATTTCATCATCGTCGTGATCTCGTCAGCCGGTCTCCTGCCCTGGGCATCAGTGACTTTGCCGCTGCTGCCCTGGTGGGGCGTGATCCTGTGGTATGCTCTCGTCGCAGGTGTGGTCGCGCTAAAGGGCGGCAGTAGAGAACGTTTAACCCGGATAGGAGCACTGGAGGCAATGAATGGTTGACAAGACACAGGCGCGGGCAGGTTACCGCATGGCTTCTCTGACGGTTCTGCTGTTGTTGCTCGGGTGGGCAGGGGCTGTTTGGACGTCAGTGCTTCATGACAGCCCAGGGGCAGCCACGGTCACGTTCCTCGATGTCGGACAGGGTGATTCTATCCTGATCGAAACACCGCACGGCCGGCAGGTGCTCATCGACGGGGGACCGGGCGACGCGGTCCTGGGTGAGCTGGGGAGCGTCATGGACAGTATGGACCGTTCGCTGGATATGGTGATCCTGACCCATCCTCATGACGATCACGTCGGCGGACTGATCCCGGTCCTTGAACGGTATGAAGTCGGCCGGATCGTCGAAAGCGACCAGTCTGACCAGACGAGCGGCATCATGAAAAAATGGGATCAGGCGGTTATAGATGAGAAGGCAGAAGTTGTGACCCCCTCCACCGGTATGACCGTCGACCTGGGCGACGGTGTTACCCTCTTCTTCTATGTCCCCCAAAACGATGCTGATTATCAGGAAGTAGCCAACCATCGTTCGCTCGTGATCGAGGTGAGGGAAGACGAGGTATGCAAGGTACTGCTCACCGGTGATATCGATATCGCGAATGAGGAGGAACTGCTCGCTGGCGGTTTCCCTTTGAACTGCGAGGTCCTGAAAGCAGCTCATCATGGCAGCAAGTACGCTAATACTCAACCGTTCCTGGAGGCGGTGCATCCGGCGGCGGTGGTTATCCCGGTGGGTGCGCAGAACCGGTATGGCCATCCGGATCCAGGGGTCCTGGAGCGCTTGCAGGATCTGAGCGTCTACCGGACCGATATGGCGGGCAGGATCAGAGTGGTGCTTTCAGAGCCTCCTGCTTTTACCGTTCAGAACGACTGAAAAAGCGTTTTTACGCTGAAGCAGGTATGCTATACTGCCACTGCCTAGAAAGTTAGACGATCACGCTATGCGTAAGTCGAATAAACAGAAACTCTATTCCCGCTCTTCCCAGTGGAGAGGTCCTCTCATCCTCGGCATCCTCATCGGCTTTTTCTTCGGCTCAGTAGGGGTGCCCACGGTCAGTTCATGGTTCCGTGCGGGGCCGGAAAAAAAAGCAGTCCAGACTGATGCAGAGACCACGGTAGCGGCGGAGGAGCAGACCGTGAGCGAAACTCCGGATCTCGTCGTCCCCGTGATCAAGCGGGAGACGTATGTCGTGCAGGCCGGTGATTCACTGTCGAAGATCGCCGGGAAATTTGAGACGACCACCTCGATGATCCTGCTCCTGAACCGTCTGGATGATGCCAACAAGATCTTTGTCGGTCAGGAGCTGGTCGTCCGCGACGTGCTGCCTCCGCTCATGTTCGCCTCAGTGGAAAACAACTTGTTGTCGCTCATGCGTACCCGCGCCGACGGTAATGGAGAAGAGGCATTGATGACTGCAAAGGTTTTCAGCAGCAGTCCCTCGGTCGCTCTTTCCTCTGATCGCGGGAAGATGCTCTATACGGAGAGCACGCTCAGCGGCGGTAACGGGGCCAAGACCATCATCGCCTCTGCGGACGGCACCGGTAGGACCGTCATGGTGGATGCCGACCTCGATCTCCCCTCGGATCTTCATCAGACCTGGTCATATGATGGCGCGTTCGTGGCCTACACGTTCGGTTCCAACCTTTGGACCTATGAGCTGTCCGGCGGAAAGCGCTCGCTCATCACATCGGCGCTCAAGGAACTAACTGACGGTCGTTCCTTTGCCTGGCATCCGCGATCGAACCGGCTGGTTTTTGTCAGCACGACCGGTCAGCTCATGGTGTACGATACTTCGACCGGTGAGTATGCCTCGGCTCCCTCCCTTGGCGATATGGAGCCGGCGGCTTTGTACTGGCCTCTGGCCAGTTATGTCTATATGCTGGGGGATATCACATCAGGGACTGTGGTCAGACGAGAGATCGTTCGTGTCCATCTCACCGGCGATCAAGAGGTCGAGAAATTGACCGATAATAATTTGAACGAGACGGGCCTTGGGTTTTCTGGTGATTCGTTCGATCTCATATTTGCCGTTTCGGAGGCAAACGATACCGCCCGGGCAGCAGAACAGGGCATATGGCAGTATTTTGCCGACACTGGCAGGATCGTGCAGCTTTACAGTCAGCCTGCCGGGATCTGCGCCCCGCTCAGCATTGATGCCGAGGGAGCGCTGGCGTATTTTGTGGAAACCAAGGGAGTGACCCGGTCGCTGATCTCTATCGATCTGAGCGACAAGTCACTTTCGACCATGAAGCTTGGCCGTGATCTATTCTTTTTTCCGAACTCCGCTCTATGATCCATGTCGTTTTTGGTGATGAACGCTATCTGGTATTGGAACAGGTCCGGGAGATCCGGGCTTCTTTTGCGTTCATCAATCCTGATTTCAATATAGAACATCTGGACGGGTCGAGGGCGTCCCTCTCTGAGATCAGTGCTCATGCAGCAGCTTTGCCGTTTTTGGACGCGCATCGTCTCGTGATCGTCGATGGATTGATCGCTTCCAAAAAAGCTCCGTCGGCGGGGGACTGGAAGAGTTTCTTTGCTGGGGTGCCAGACTACAGCGAGATCATCTTTGTCGAGGATTCACTGGACCGCAGGACCGCGATCGTCAAGCTCGTCCTGGAGCAGGCCAAGGCGCATGAATGCATGGCGCTCAAAGCTGCCCAGATACCGGAGTGGATACGGTCTCGAGCTGCCTTGAAAAAGGGTAGTATCGACCCGGAAGCGGTTTCGCTCCTGGCCTCGTTCGTGGGCACTGATCTGAGCCTGATCGACCAGGAGCTGGTCAAACTCCTCGCGTACACGGGGGGCAGCCAGATCACCGCACAGGCGGTCAGAGATATCTCACATCAGGATTTTGAGGAAGATGTGTATTCCCTAGTCGATTCTCTCGCAGCGCGACGGAAGGACCGGGCGCTGCTGCTCCTCCACCGGAACATCCTCTCCGGTACGCAGCCGCTCTCCATGCTCAGTATGATCATCAGACAGTTCAGACTGCTCATCGCCGCACGTGATATGATCGATCACAGCCGGACACAGGCAGATCTGGTCAAGGACTGGGCACTGCATCCGTATGTGGCCCAGAAGGTTTTTTCTCAGGCCAGAGCGTACACGATGGCGGCCCTGAAGCAGATCTACCGGGACCTCGGGGCGATGGACCGGGATATCAAATACGGACTGGTCGAAGGTGATGTTGCTATCGATCTCTGGGTCGCCGGGTTGCCTGCCTGACAAAAAACCGTCCGAATGGTCCGGACGGTAAGATGGGCGGCAATGAGCGCCAGCGAAATAACCTTGATTGAAGGTCTATTTGGCGGCGACGCTCAAGGTGTTCAGCTGTTTGGTCAGACGGGATTTGCGGCGGGCAGCATTGTTCTTGTGGATGATCTTCTTGCTCACGGCGCGGTCGAGCTGTTTGATGGCAATATGAACTGCAGATACAGCGTTTTCTGGTTTCTTGGAATCAAGTGCGCTGTGGGCGGCTTTGAGGACTGATTTGACCCGGGTGCGGATCGGGAGATTGCGGATCTGTTTGCGCTCATTGGAACGGATCCGTTTCTCAGTTGATTTCGTGTTGGCCATGTACTATTCTCCTTCAGGATAACTGTCGCGAAAAACGACAAAGCACAGTATAGCAAAAAGCACGGATTTACACAATTACGAACGCCAGACATGCTCGGCATAAGAAAATACATCAGTGAAAAGCGCCGGCTCGATGCGGAATTGATCCCGCCTTCTCTCATCCTCATGTTCACGACGCTGCTCAGCCGGCTGCTGGGCATGGCCCGGGAGGTTCTGTTCGCGACCAAGTTCGGCGCTCCGCCGGAGCTGGATGCGTACAATGCAGCGTTCGTCTATCCGGACCTGCTGACCAAACTGTTCGTCCTCGGTGCCTTCTCATCAGCTTTCATCCCCATTTTCCTGAAATACAAGGAAGAAGGGCATGAAGCAAAAGCCTGGAAACTGGCTGATGTCGTGACGACCTGGCTGTTCGTGATACTGGGCGTGTGCTCACTTATCCTGTTCGTCTGTGCACCGTTCACTGTGCCGGGCGGGTTCAATCCGGTCCAGAGAGAGGCGTATATCCAGTTGCTCCGTATCATGCTCCTGTCCCCGATACTGCTCGGGATCAGTAATGTCCTGACCGGTATCCTGAACGCGCATCACCGGTTTTCGGCCAGCGCCTGGGCCCCGGTCATGTACAATGTCGGGATCATTGCGGGTGTCCTTTTCTTCGTTCCCTGGTTCGGCATGATCTGGGGGCTGGGGATCGGGGTGATCTTCGGTACGCTTCTTCATGCGGCCGTGCAGGTCTATCCTGCCCTGAAAGTAGGATTCCGCTGGCATCCGGACTTTGATCACAATACCCCGGGAGTGAAAGAGATCGGGAAGATGGCGGGACCTCGCATGATAGGGATGTCCATCAGCCAGCTCGATATCTGGATCGATGTGCAGCTGGGATCGTTCCTCACGCAGGGAAGTATCACACTGTTGAATTATGCCAATAGATTGCAGTCGATGCCGGTCGGAATATTCGGCATGGCCATTGCGACTGCCTGTTTTCCTGCCCTGGTCCGCAGGGCGGCCCGCAAGGACATGGACGGGTTTGGCGATGAGTTTTACAAACAGCTCAGGCATATCCTGTACTTTACGGTGCCGGTCAGCATCTGGCTGGTCGTCATGCGGGTCGAGATCATCCGTATCCTGTTCGGGCATGGAGGGACTCTGGACTGGTTCCAGACCAGATCCATCGCTTTTGCACTTGCACTCTACAGCATCAGTATCTTTGCCCAGTCAGCGGTGTATCTGCTGAACCGGGCGTTCTATGTGTTCCAGGATACGAAGACACCGGTGATAGCAGGGCTTATTTCCACGGTGATAAACAGCGTGCTCAGTCTCATCCTGGTTTTTACGGTGCATCACTTTGCCATGCTGGCGCTCAGTTATTCCATCGCCAGTATCGTGAACATGATCCTGCTGATGGCTCTCCTCCAGGATAAGCTCCGCAAGGCCAGTCTGCCGGCATTCCTGTCAGCAGCGGCGCGGATCCTGTTCGCGTCTGTTGTCATGGGTATTGTGATGTGGGGCATGGAAGTATGGCTTTCCAATGCGCTCCATCTCACCAAGGTTTTCGTCATGATCATGGAGACTGCAGCCTGTTCCCTGGTGGGAGCGTCCGTTTTCCTGGTCCTGACCATCTGGCTCGGGGTCTGTGATCTTCCCTGGTTCGGCACATTGTTCAAAAAGGCTAAATAAATGGCAGATTTGAAAGAACAGGCGCTTTCTCTCACCCAGCGTCTGGAAAAAGTAAAAAGCATGAGCGACCTTCAGGCCAAGACTGCAGAGCGGGCGAGGCTGCAGAGTCTCGTCGATGCGGCAGGTTTCTGGAACGACGCCGAGAGCGCGCAGGTCATCATGAAGACCATGGGGCGATTGAACAACGAGATCACGCAGATCGAAAAGATGGACCGTGAGCTCGCTGAGGCGCAGGAGTTCATAGAACTTGATGATGCCTCGCTTCAGGATGATCTGACCGCCAAGCTCTCAGCGATCGAGCAGGAATTGGCTGCACTGGAACTCCTTCAGATGTTCTCGGGGTCCTATGATCACGCAGATGCGGTCCTCAGCATTCACGCCGGGACCGGCGGGATCGATGCCCAGGACTGGGCGCAGATGCTGGAGCGAATGTACCTGAGGTATTTTGAAAAGAAAGGCTGGAAAGCCACGATCCTCCATATGAGCGATGGCGAAGAGGGCGGTATCAAGAGCGCCGATATTGAAGTGACCGGGGAACGCGTCTATGGACATCTGAAGGCAGAGCATGGGGTGCACCGCCTGGTCCGTCTTTCTCCCTTCAACAGCAATCATACCCGGGAGACCTCGTTCTCTCTGGTCGAGGTGGTGCCGCTGCTGGACCAGCTTTCCGGTGTCGCTATCAAGGACGAGGAGATCAGACTGGATACGTTCCGGGCGCGCGGGCATGGCGGTCAGGGCGTCAATACGACCGATTCCGCGGTGCGTATCACCCATCTGGCGACCGGGCTGGTTGTTTCGTGCCAGAACGAACGTTCGCAGCTGCAGAACAAGCGCGTCGCCATGCAGATCCTCCAGTCCAGGCTCCAGGTGCTGCAGGATGCAGAGTTCCAGGCAGAACTGAAGTCGACCAAGGGCGAGTATAAGCAGGGTTCCTGGGGCAATCAGATCCGTTCCTATGTGCTGCAGCCCTACACCATGGTCAAGGACCACCGGACTGATCACGAGGTCAGCGACACCGGCAAGGTACTGGACGGAGATCTCGACGAGTTCATCCTGGCCTGGTTGACAAGTCGGTAGGATACCTGTTGAATGAGAGTAGGCCACGAAACAAAAGGGTGCAGCTGTGATACTGATCCAGGGTGTGAGTAAAAAATACGGTGAAAAATTCGTCCTCCGCAATGTGAACCTGAGCATCGGAGCGGGTGATTTCGTGTCGATGATCGGCCCCAGCGGAGCCGGCAAATCGACCTTGCTGCGCATGCTGATCAAGGAATCATCGTTCCACTCCGGCAAGATATTTGTGGACGGCGAGGATATCGATTTTATCCGCGGCAATCAGGTCGCCTACTATCGGCGCAAGATCGGGGTCGTATTCCAGGATTTCAAGCTGCTGCAGCAGAAGACCGCTTTTGAAAATATCGCCTTTGCTCTGGAAATGGTGGGCAAGGCCTCGAGAGAGATCAATGAGATCGTGCCCAAAGTCCTGGCCCTCGTTTCGCTAGAGGACCGGGCGCATCAGTTCCCGGGGGAACTGTCCGGCGGGGAACAGCAGCGAGTGGCGATCGCCCGGGCGCTCATCCATCAGCCCAAGATCCTGTTCGCTGACGAACCGACCGGTAATCTCGACTACGGGACCGGCTGGGAGATCATACAGCTGCTCCAGCGGATCAATAACTTCGGTACCACCGTGGTCATGGCCACCCATGACCAGACCTTCGTCAATACTATACGCAGACGCGTGGTGGCCCTCGAGGACGGCATGATCGTCCGCGACCAGGCGGCAGGGCGCTATGTTTCCTGAAGTGGGAACGGTCATCCCTGCGAAGGCAGCCGTCCTTGACGAGCCTCGCCGAATGCGGGGGATCTACCAGCTATTCTAGAGACCGGATTTATTATTGAAGAGATCCCTGCCTACGCACGGATGACAAACAATCGGAGCTCTCGTGCGCAACCTTTATCGTGTGATCAAAATGGGTTTTGTGGGCATGATCCGGAACGGCTGGCTGACGCTGGCTGCTATTTCGGTCATGTTCCTGGTGTTCATCAGCATTGATGTCTCCGTGCTTTTCGGGAACAGCTTCAGCAAGGCGATCAAATCGATCCAGGAAAAGGTCGACTTCACGATCTTCTTCAATCCTGATGTCTCAGAAACAGACATTTTTGCTATCCGTGATGACCTATTGAAAAATCCTCTGGTCAAAGAGACCCACTATGTGTCCAAAGACGAAGCATACGCTATCTATCTGAAGGAACAGCCTCAGATCTCTGACGCGGTGCGTGACTACGGCAATCCTTTTTCGGCCAGCCTCGACATCAAGACGACCAATCCTGACAAGCTGGAGATCATAGCGAAGTCACTGGAAAGCAATGACGCGATCAAAAAGATCAAGTATTCCAAACAGACGGTGGACACTATTAACCGGGGGACCAGGATCCTCATGAACGTCGGACTGTTCCTCATTTTTATCCTCGTGATCATCTCCATACTGGTCGTGGTCAATACGGTGCGTCTCGCGATCTATACCCGCCGGCAGGAGATCGAGATCATGCGTCTCGTCGGCGCCACCAACTGGTTCATACAGTGGCCGTTCATCCTGGAAGCCATGTATGACGGGATCATCGCGGGCATCCTCGCCACGGTCCTGATCTTCTTTGCTTTTGACCAGTTCTCGACCCAGCTCATAGACCTGAGCTATCTGCTGAAAGTACCAAAGCCTGAATTCGGTCTGCTTTCTGCGTTGCAGCTGGGGCTGTACCAGACCGGCGCCGGTGCTCTGCTCGGTGCGTTCAGCAGCTTTATTTCGGTCAGACGTCACTTGCGTTCCTGATTTTTCATCCCGGCATCTGGCGTGGTATACTACAGACACCTAGCCTTCCTCTGAAGTGGCCACTGATGAACAACACCAACATCCGATCGACCCTCATACGGGCAGCCGGTATCACCGTGCTTGCTTTTGTGTGTCTGGGACTGAGCTACAGCCAGGCTGATGAGCTGACCGACCAGGTCGTTGGGAACAAGAAACAGATCATCATCCTCGAGAGCAAGATAGCTGACCAGCAGCGCAAGATCTCACAGCTCAAGCTGCAGGAAAGCAATATCGAGAACCAGATAGAACTGCTGGATGCCGAAAAGGAACAGACACAGCTCGAGGTCGATGCTGCCCAGATGCAGCTTGATCTCGTGACGACCGATATCTCAGGTGTCGTCGGGCAGATCGACCAGACCCAGAAAGACCTCGATCAGCAGGTCCAGGTATTCAAGGACCATGTCAATGATACCTATATCCTCAGCCGGACCAGTGCACTAGACGTCCTGGTCGAGTCCAGGACCATGGCTGACTTCGTCCGCCGTCTGGAATATCAGGAGGTCATGGACGACCAGAACAATGTCATCCTCTCTGATCTCAATACCATCAAACAGAATCTGACCGAGCAAAAACTTTCTCTCGATGAAAAAAAAGTCCAGCTGGAGGAGATGAAAGCCCAGGTCGTTGCCAAACAAGCGCAGCTTGATGAGCAGATCGCCACCAAGGAATCCCTGCTCTCGGAGACCAGGGGACTGCAGGCGAATTATCAGGGCATCATCGACGCCAATACCCGGGCCAAGAACGAGATCGACAGTCAGATCAGGTCAATTGAGGCTGAGATCGCACGCAAGGCCGAGGAAGCCCGTCAGAAGGCGATACAGGCCGGGGGTACCGATCCCGGGAACGCGGCCCCGTCACGCGCAGGTTTTATCTGGCCGGTCAAAGGTACGATCACCATGAATTTCTGGGAGTCCTATCCGGACTGGATGCTCAGAGTGTATTCCTGGCTCAATGCCGGGAACGCACGCTATCATACCGGGATCGATATCGCAGCTCCGTCCGGTACGACGATCAAAGCACCAAAAGCCGGTGAAGTTGTGCTCGTGCGCGATTTCGGCAGTTCCGGCTACGGCAAGTGCGTCATGATCGATCACAATGGTGTCATTTCCCTGTATGGGCACATGAGCAGTATCAATGTTTCCCTGGGACAGGAAGTCTCTCAGGGCGATGCTATCGGTGCTGTCGGTAGCACAGGCTTCTCGACCGGCGCCCATCTCCATCTGGAATTCCGGGAAAAAGGTAAACTGGTCGATCCTATGGCTTATCTCCCATAACTATCGTTCTATGCTTCGTGTGATCGCCGGCACTGCCAAAGGCAGACATCTCAAAACTCCCACCTGGGAGGGAACGCGCCCTATGATGGACAAGACCCGAGGGGCGCTTTTTAATGTGCTCGGGGATGAAGTGGTGGATGCACGGGTGCTCGATCTGTTCGCAGGGACCGGCGCGGTCGGTATAGAGGCGATCAGCCGTGGTGCCAACACGGTCGACTTCGTGGAGCTGAACCCGCGCACAGCAAAGCTGATCAAAGAGAACGTTGAGACCGTCGGGTTCACCGAGCAGGGAAGGGTCCATACCCGCAGTGTTGAGCACCATCTTTCAATACTCAGTGAACGGGATCCGGTGCTTTTTGATATTATTTTTTTTACACCTCCCTATGCTATTTTTTCTTTTGACCTCATTCGGCAGGCTATGGCGTTCCTCACTCCCGAGGGAACCATGGTTGCAGAGCTCGCGTCCAAAGATGTTTTTCCAGAAGGAGCTCGGGAGACCTTGAGCATTTGGCAGGAAAAAGTCTATGGCGACACCCGGCTGCTGTTCCTGACCAAATCTTAGTTTTCTGCAAACCAAAACCCATAGACTAAACGAAGCGAGGCACGATATGGCTCTAACCTTGAACGATCTGACGATCATGCTGGCTGGTGAAGCCGGGGCAGGTGTTCAGTCAGTAGAAACCATACTGATCTCTGTGTTCAAACAGGCTGGCTTCCATGTCTGCGCGACCAAGGAGTATATGTCCAGGGTGCGCGGCGGGACCAATTCCACGACTCTCCGGATATCAGCGTCACCGATTTCTAACGTTCGCGGCATCCCTGATGTGTTCCTGCCGCTGGACCAGGAAGCCTGTAACCGTTATGCTCCTTTGCTTCGCGAACAGACGATCGTCATCGCAGATAGCCTTACTCTTGATGGAATGCCACTTCATCAGCTGGACCTCAAACAGCTGGCCAAAGCAGCCGGACATCCCCAGTATGCCAGCATGGTCGCTGCTGGGGCTTTGGTGGGGTTTGTCGGCTTGGGACAAGAGCTATTGCCGGGCTACATCACGACCCGGTTCACTGCCAAGGGAGAACTCGTGGTCGCAGCGAACATCAAAGCCTCTGAAACCGGTTACGCGTTTGGTACGGCGCTGGCACAAACGCTTGGTTTCAAAGTGGCTATAGCTGCTCAGAGCAGCGTTGCCTTCTCGATCCTCGTTACTGGTTCCGAGGCGGTAGCGCTGGGAGCGGTAGCCGGCGGCTGCGATGCGGTTTTCGCCTATCCCATGACCCCGGGGACCGGGGTATTCACGGCGCTCGCTTCGTGGGCGCGTCAGGCTGGCATAGTGGTTGAGCAGGCTGAGGACGAGATAGCGGCCATCAATATGGCTATCGGTGCCTGGTATGCTGGTGCCCGCGCGCTCGTCAGCACTTCTGGCGGTGGTTTTGCGCTCATGACCGAGGGGCTGTCCCTCGCCGGCATGACGGAAACGCCGGTCGTCGTTCACTTGGCTCAGCGCCCGGGGCCTGCAACTGGTCTCCCGACCAGGACAGAACAGGGCGACCTGGAGCTTGCTCTCTATGCCGGGCACGGCGTCTTCGGCCGGGCGATCTTTGCCCCGGGAGACCTGCAGCAGGCATATGAACTGACCCGGCATGCGTTTGACCTCGCTGATCGTCTGCAGGTGCCCTGTATCATTTTGACGGACCAGTATTTCACGGACACCTGTTACGATACACCCGAGTTCCCGGTTGATCAGTCGGTCACGAAGCATATCGTCAAAACGACGGACGCATATCAGCGCTACGAGCTTTGCGGTCCCGTATCGCCAAGGGGTGTGCCGGGCTTCGGGACCGGACGCGTCTGCGCGGATTCTGATGAACATGATGAGAGCGGTCATATCACCGAGGACCTGCAGGGTGTCAGCCTGAGCATGAAAGAGAAGCGTGCTGCCAAACTTGAGCTTCTCGCCGCCGAGGCCCTGCCGCCAGATTTCTACGGTGATCCCGAGTTCGACACCTTGTATGTCTGCTGGGGTTCAGTGCTGCCGATCGCACGGGAGGCAGTTGAACTCGCCGGGAACAAGTCAGGACTGCTCCATTTCACCCAGGTGTTCCCGCTCAGTATGAGCGCTGTGGAGTACTTTGAACAGGCGAAGCAGATCATCGTGATCGAGAACAACCAGGGCGGGCAGTTCCAGGAACTCATGAGTTCTACCTTTGACCTGCTGGTGGATGGTTCGATCCGTAAATACGATGGGCTGGC